>JAPSIJ010000140.1 GCA_031178805.1 Cellulomonas sp.
TCGTGCCGTTCCGCCCCGGGATCAACGTGCAGATCATCATGCAGTTCGTCGGCGGGGTGGTGACCACGGCCCGCGAGCACGACCACGACGTGCTGCTGCTGACCCAGGACGACCCGCACGGCATGACGCGGGTGGCGGCGAGCTCGACGGCCGACGCGGTGATCGTGATGGACATCGAGGCCGACGACGCCCGCCTGCCCGCGCTGCGCGCGCTGGCCCTGCCCAGCATCCTCATCGGGGTGCCGGACGACACCACCGGGCTGAGCTGCGTCGACCTCGACTTCGCCGGCGCCGGCCGGCTCGCCGTCCGCGAGCTCGCCCGGCACGGCCACGAGCGGCTCGTGCTCGTCGCCGCCTCCCAGGACCGGCTGGACCACCGCGCGAACTACGCGGTCCGGATGCGGCACGGGGTGCTCGAGCAGGCGGCGGCCGCCGGCGTCACGGCCGCGGTCGTGCCGGCGGACCCCACCTTCAGCGGCGGCGCGCTCGCCCTGGACCGGGTGCTCGACGAGCACCCGGGGACCACCGGCCTGGTGGTGCACAACGAGGCGGCGCTCGGCGGCCTGCTCGCCCGCGCGGCCGAACGGGGCCTGCGCGTCCCGGAGGACCTGTCGATCGTCGCGGTGAGCCCCGCGGACCTCGCGGCCGCCCTGCCGGTGCCCGTGTCGATCATCGAGGTGCCCGGCGAGCGGATCGGCCGGATCGCCGTGGAGATGGTGATGAGCCGGCTCACCGGCGAGGACCTCGCGGAGACCCGACTGGTCACCCCCGCGTACACCGACCACGGCAGCGTGGCGGCCCCGGCCGGCGCCTGACGCCGGCGCCCGACGCGGCGACGGGGTCGCGGCTCAGACCGTGACGAGCCGTCCCGCGCGGTAGACGGCCACGCAGGCGAGCTCGCCGTCGGTCACCACCACGTCGCCGCGGCGGCCCGCGACCAGCGCGCCGAGGTCCGGCCGGCCGAGCACCTCGGCGGGGGTCGTCGCCGCGGACCGCACGGCCGCCACCAGCCCGACGCCCGCGCCCACGGCGGCCCGGACGACGTCCAGCAGGTGCGCGGTGCCGCCGGCGATGGCGCCCGCCGTGCCGTCGTCCTCGAGGATGCGCGCCACGCCGTCGCCGACCCGGACGGCCATCGGGCCGAGCCGGTAGTCCCCGTCCGCCATGCCGGCCGCGGCCATCGCGTCGGTGACCAGCGCGATCGAGCCCGGCCCGACCAGGTCGAACACCGCCCGCACCGTGCCGTCGGCCAGGTGCGTGCCGTCGGCGATCAGCTCGACCACCAGCTCCCCGCGGGCCGCGGCCGCCAGGCACGCGGCGATCGGCCCGGGGTCCCGGTGGTGCAGCGGCCGCATGCCGTTGAACAGGTGGGTGGCGGTGGGCCGCGGCGACCGGCCCCGGCCCGCTCCCCCGCCGGCTGCGGCGCTGCGCCGGCCGCCGCCGAGCAGGGCCCGTGCCCGGGCCACGGCCGCGTCGACGCGCTCGGACGCCGCGTCGGTGTGCCCGACCGACGGCACCGCGCCGGCACGGACGAGCGCCGCGAGCACGTCGTCCGTCCCCGGGCCGCCGTCCGCGACCCCCGGGACCTCGGGCGCGACGGTCATCGTCACCAGGTGCCCGCGGGCGGCGGCCGCGAGGTCCGCGACCAGCGCGGGGTCGCCGGCGAGCATGTCGGCGGGGTTCTGGGCGCCGCAGCGGTCCACGGACAGGAACGGCCCCTCGGCGTGGATGCCGGCCAGGTCGCCCGACTCGACGAGGTCCGCGAGCAGCGCCGCCCGGGCGAGCAGCACGTCGCGCGGCGCGGTCACCAGCGAGGCGACCAGCGACGTCGTCCCGTGCCGCAGGTGCTCGCGCACCGCCACCAGGGCGTCCTCGCGCGTGGTCGCGTCGGGGAAGCTCGCGCCGCCGCCGCCGTGGTCGTGCAGGTCCACCAGGCCGGGCAGCAGCGTCGTGCCCGGCGCGGGGTCCGGCGGCAGGTCGTCCGCCCAGGCGCCCGGCAGCTGCGCCACCGGGCCGACCCACGCCACCCGGCCCTCGGACAGCACCACGGCGCCGTCGGGCAGCACCTCGGTCGGGGTCACCACCTCCCCGCGCAGGACGACGTCGGCGGGGGCGGGCTCGGCGGAGGTCACACCCCCATTCTGGCCCACGCGGCGCCACCCACGGGCCCCGCTGGGCACCTCGGGTGGAGAGCTCGGCCGGACACGCCGGGGCGTGTCGGGCCGGACCGTCCACCCGGCGCGGGGACGGGGGTCAGAACAGGCGGGAGTCGACGTCGTCGACGCCGCGCATGGCGTCGTAGTCCAGCACCAGGCAGCCGATGCCGCGGTCCGTGGCCAGGACGCGCGCCTGGGGCTTGATCTCCTGCGCGGCGAACACGCCGCGGACCGGCGACAGCAGCGGGTCGCGGTTCAGCAGCTCCAGGTAGCGGGTGAGCTGCTCGACGCCGTCGATGTCCCCGCGGCGCTTGATCTCCACCGCGACCGTGGCGCCGGCGGCGTCCTTGGCGAGGATGTCGACCGGCCCGATCGCCGTGGGGTACTCGCGCCGCACCAGGGTGTGCCCGGGGCCGAGCACGTCGATCTGCGCGGCCATCAGCTCCTGCAGGTGCGCCTCGACGCCGTCCTTGACCAGGCCCGGGTCGACGCCCAGGTCGTGCGCCGAGTCGTGCAGCACCTCGTGCACCTCGATGACGAGGCGGTCGTCGCTCTTGGCGTGCTGCACGGTCCACACCTGCTGGACGCCCCGCTCGGCGGCCTCGGCGGCGGCGTCCTCGGTGCGCAGGGTGCAGGGCGGGCTCATCCAGTTCAGCGGCTTGTACGAGCCGCCGTCGGAGTGCAGCAGCACGGAGCCGTCGGCCTTCACCACCACCAGGCGGGTGGCCAGCGGCAGGTGGGCGTTCAGCCGGCCGCTGTACCGGGCGGAGCAGCGCGCGACGAGCAGGCGCATGGGGACGTCCTCCACGGGGGTCGTGCGGCTGGTCGTGCGGGGGTCGTGCAGGGGGTCGTGCGGGCGTCAGATCACCGTGCGCGCCACGGGCGGCGCGGCCTCCAGCCAGGAGGTCAGGCCGGCGTACGCCTCGGGGGTCATCAGCAGCTCGACCTCCTCGTCCGGACCGATCCGGCACCGGACGAGCAGCGGCCCGCCCGAGTCGCCGCCCTCGGTCGCGGCGCGGCGCTCCAGCACCGCGATCTGCCCGCGCGACCAGGTCTGCTCCGGCCGCGGGGCGAGGGAGCGCAGCCGCCACCAGTACAGGTGCCGGGCGCCGTAGTGCGCGATCCCCCGGGCCCACCGGCTGCCGACGCGCAGCGAGCACCGGAACGAGCCCACGCGGTGCGTGAGGCTCTGCCAGCGGGAGATGCCGAGCCCGGCGACGGCCAGGAGGGCGACGCCCAGCAGCAGCACGACGAGTGCGGCGTGGTGCCCGTTCATCGTCGCCGGCCCTGGTCCCGTGCCGTCAGCGCCCGGACGTGCCGGAGGCCACCGCCTCGGCCGCGTCCACGACCACCGTGACCTGGTCCGCGTCGACGGACAGGAACCCGCCCTCGACGGTCCAGCGGTGCACCGCGCCGCCGGCCTCGATCACCCGGACCTCTCCGCGCCGGAGCACGGAGAGGACCGGGGTGTGCCCGGCCAGGATGCCGATCTCGCCGTCCGAGGCGGGCGCGCTCACCTGGCGCGCCTCGCCGGACCAGATGGTGCCGTCGGTGTCGACGAGGTCGACCTCGAGCTGGGCCATGGACTTCGGACCTCCTGGGGAGAGCTGATCGGGGGGCGGAGCGGGGCGTCAGGTCAGACGCCGTACTCCTTCTGGATGCGGGCCCAGTTGCGCTCGAGGTCCTCGAGGCCACCGATGTTGAAGAAGGCCTGCTCGGCGATGTGGTCGAACTCGCCGTCCGCGATGCGCTTGAACGCCTCGACCGTCTCGGACACCGGCACCGTGGAGCCCACGACGCCGGTGAACTTCTCGGCCATGTAGGTGTTCTGCGAGAGGAACTGCTGGATGCGGCGCGCGCGGGCGACGACCGTCTTGTCCTCCTCCGACAGCTCGTCGACACCCAGGATCGCGATGATGTCCTGCAGCTCCTTGTTGCGCTGCAGGATCGACTTCACGCGGGTCGCGACGTCGTAGTGCTCCTGGCCCACGTAGCGCGGGTCGAGGATGCGCGAGGACGAGGCCAGCGGGTCCACCGCGGGGTACAGACCGCGCGAGGCGATCTCGCGGGAGAGCTCCGTGGTGGCGTCCAGGTGCGCGAACGTCGTGGCCGGGGCCGGGTCGGTGTAGTCGTCCGCCGGCACGTAGATCGCCTGCAGCGAGGTGATCGAGTGACCGCGGGTCGACGTGATCCGCTCCTGGAGCAGGCCCATCTCGTCGGCGAGGTTCGGCTGGTAGCCCACCGCGGACGGCATGCGGCCGAGCAGCGTGGAGACCTCGGAGCCGGCCTGCGTGAACCGGAAGATGTTGTCGATGAACAGCAGCACGTCCTGCTTCTGCACGTCGCGGAAGTACTCCGCCATCGTCAGGGCGGACAGGGCCACGCGCAGACGCGTGCCCGGCGGCTCGTCCATCTGGCCGAAGACGAGGGCGGTCTTGTCGAAGACGCCCGCCTCCTCCATCTCGACGATGAGGTCGTTGCCCTCGCGGGTGCGCTCGCCGACGCCGGCGAACACGGACACACCGCCGTGGTTCTGGGCGACGCGCTGGATCATCTCCTGGATGAGGACCGTCTTGCCGACGCCCGCACCGCCGAAGAGCCCGATCTTCCCGCCGAGCACGTACGGCGTGAGCAGGTCGATGACCTTGATGCCGGTCTCGAACATCTGGGTCTTCGACTCGAGCTGGTCGAAGGCCGGGGGCCGGCGGTGGATCGGCCAGCGCTCGGTGACCTCGAAGGTCTCGCCCTCGGCCAGGTTGAGCACCTCGCCGGTCACGTTGAAGACGTGGCCCTTGGTGATGTCGCCGACGGGCACGCTGATCGGCGAGCCGGTGTCGGTGACCTGGGCGCCGCGGACCAGGCCGTCGGTCGGCTTGAGCGCGATGGCGCGGACCAGCGAGTCGCCGAGGTGCTGCGCGACCTCGAGCGTCATGTCGAAGCCGCCGGCGGTCTCGCCCTCGCCCTGGCCGGACAGGTCGATGTGCACGGTCAGCGCGTTGTAGATGTCGGGGATCTGGTCCGCGGGGAACTCGATGTCCACGACGGGCCCGATCACACGGGCGACGCGGCCCACGCCCGGCGTGGCCGTGGAGTCCTTCGCGTCGACGGTGGTCGCGGTCATGTCTGCCTGCCTTCGGTCGTCCGCCGGGGAGCCGGCGGGCTGGGGTCGGTCGTGCGGTCGGTGCTCAGGAGGCGAGCGCGTCGGCGCCCGACACGATCTCGCTGATCTCCTGGGTGATCTCGGCCTGGCGGGCCTGGTTCGCCAGCCGCGTGTACATGCGGATGAGGTCCTCGGCGTTCTCCGTCGCGGTGTGCATCGCGCGCTGGCGCGCCGCGAGCTCGGAGGCCGCCGCCTGGAGCAGGCAGGAGAAGATGCGGCTGCGCACGTAGCGCGGCAGCAGCGCGTCCAGCACCTGGTCCGGGTCGGGCTCGAACTCGTACAGCGGCAGGGCCTCGGCGGCACCCGGGGCGGCGACGCCCTCGACGACCTCGAGCGGGAGCATCCGGATCACCTGCGGGCGCTGGCTCACCATGTTGACGAACTGCGTCGACACGATGTGCAGCTCCCCCACGCCGCCCTGGTCGGCCGGCGCGGCGAAGGCGTCGAGCAGCGTGCTCGCGATCTCCTCCGCCAGCTCGGACGTCGGCGCGTCGGACTGGCCGGTCCACGTCGCCGCGAGCTCGCGGCGGCGGAACCGGTAGTACGACTCGGCGCGGCGGCCGCTGACGTAGAGCGCGACCTCCTTGCCCTCGCCCTCGAGCCGCTCGACCAGCCGCTCGGTCTCGCGGATGACGGACGCCGAGTAGGCGCCCGCCATGCCGCGGTCCGAGGCGATGAGCAGCACCGCGACGCGGCGGGTGTCGTCCCGCTCCACGAGCAGCGGGTGCGTGATGTCCGAGTGCGTCGCGACGGCCGAGACCGCCCGGGTGATGGCGCGGGCGTACGGGGACGCCGCCGCCATCCGGTCCCGGGCGCGGCCGATCCGGGACGCGGCGATCAGCTCCTGGGCGCGGAACATCTTCTTCAGCGCCTGGGTCGACCTGATCCGCGCCCGGTAGACGCGCTGCTGTCCGGCCATGCTCAGGCCTTCTTCTGCCGGACGATCTGCTCCTGCTCGACCTCGGTCTCCTCGTCGCCCGCGGCGCCGCCGGTGAGCGGGGAGCCGTCGGCCTTGAGGAAGCC
>JAPSIJ010000141.1 GCA_031178805.1 Cellulomonas sp.
TGAGCAGCTGCTCGGCGAAGAACTCCTCGGCGATGCGGTGCGCCTCCAGCAGCCGCTGCCGCTTGCCGGGCTCGTGACCCGGCCGCGGGCCGCCGCCCTCCTCGTAGCGCAGCTGCACGCCGGCGCGTCCGGCCAGGTACTCGACCGCCTCGGCGAACGGCAGGCCGTCGATCTTCTGGATGAAGTCGATGACGTCGCCGCCCTCGCCGCACCCGAAGCAGTGGTACAGCCCCACCTGCGGGCGGACGTGGAACGAGGGCGACTTCTCGTCGTGGAACGGGCACAGGCCCTTCATCGAGCCCACCCCGGCGGACTTCAGCGCGACGTGCTCGCCGACCACGTCCTCGATCCGGGCGCGCTCGCGGACCGTCTGCACGTCCTCCCGCCGGATCAGTCCCGCCACGGGGACGATCCTAGGCGTCGCCGGAGCTGCATCCGGCGCCGGTCACCGCGCGAGGTCGAGTGTCCGTGACCGAGGTCGAGCGGTTGCGCGCCGATCCGCGGACGAACCCTCGACCTCGGCGGCCGGCGTTAGCCCGCGCGCGATCAGTACCGCGGTGGCGGCACCAGGCGGGCGTGCCACGCTGCCGCGGACACGTCCGTCAGGCTCGCCACCTGATCCACGACGACCCGCAGCCTGGCCGCGTCGTCCGCGGCGGCCCGCCAGTCGGCGGCGAACGGCGGCTCCAGCGCCAGGGGCGCCCGGTCGGAGAGCACCCGCACCAGGTCCGCGAGGATCTCCCGCTGCCGCTGGTAGAGCGGTTCGAGCTCGCGCGGCGCCATGACGTAGGCGACCGCCAGCCCCTTGAGCACGAGGATCTCGGCCTGCGTCGTCTCCGGGACGATGAGGTCCGCGGCGTACCGGGTCAGGGGCCCGGGCCCGTACCGCTCGCGGGTGGCGACCTGCGCGGCGCGGGCGAACCGGCCGATCAGCTGGCTGGTGGTGTCCTTGAGCGCGGCGAGCGCCCCGCGGGTGCCGTCGAACCCGGGCCGCCACAGCTCCGCGGCGACCAGCCGGTCCATGGCGGCCTCCAGCGCGGCGGCGTCGAAGGCGTCCCCGTACCAGGTCTGGATGGCGTCGACGACCCGCGCGCGCTGGTCCGGGACGGTCAGCACCCACAGGTCGAACCGGCCGCCGACCACGGCGTCCTCGACGTCGTGCACCGAGTAGGAGATGTCGTCGGCCAGGTCCATGACCTGCGCCTCGAGGCACTTGTGCCCGTCGGGCGCGCCGTCGCGCAGCCAGGTGAACACGGGCAGGTCGTCGGCGTAGACGCCGAACTTGTGCGTCGGCCGGCCGGTCGCGGACAGGGGTCCCTCGCCGACGCCCCACGGGTACTTCACGGAGGCGTCGAGGCTGGCGCGGGTGAGGTTGAGCCCCACCGCGGTGCCGTCGGGGCCGACGACCTTGGGCTCCAGCCGGGTCAGCAGGCGCAGGGTCTGGGCGTTGCCCTCGAACCCGCCGATGTCCCGGGACAGGTGCGCCAGGGCCCGCTCGCCGTTGTGCCCGAACGGCGGGTGGCCGAGGTCGTGCGCGAGGCAGGCGGTGTCGACGACGTCGGGGTCGCAGCCGAGCGTCTTGCCGATCTCCCGGCCGACCTGGGCGACCTCGAGGGTGTGCGTCAGCCGGGTGCGGACGAAGTCGTCGGACGACGGCCCGAGCACCTGCGTCTTGGCCCCGAGCCGGCGCAGCGCCGAGGAGTGCACGAGCCGGGCGCGGTCGCGCTCGAACGGCGTGCGGGCGCGCGACTTCGGCGCCTCGGCGACCCAGCGCTCCCGGTCGGCGTCGACGTAGCCGTCGGGGTGCTCATCGGTCACGGTCCCAGCCTATCGGCGCAGGCCGGACGCACCGCGCGCGCCCGCGGTCACGCCAGGCGCCACACCTGCACGCCGGGGCCGTCGCCGGGCAGGTGCAGCCCGTCGGCCCCGACCGGGAGGTCCGCGCCGCCGTAGAGGTTCGCGGGCGCCTCCCCCGGCGCCAGCAGGTGGCCGGGGAGCACGGCCCCGGACCACGGGGCGCGCGCGGCGAGCACCAGCACCCGCTCGTCCGGGGTCTCCCGGAGGTAGGCGACGGCGTCGTCCTCGGCCAGCACCCAGCGCAGCCCGCCCTCGCGCAGGGCGCGCGAGGACCGGCGCAGCGCGATCAGGGAGCGGTAGACGTCGAACGTCGCCGCGTCCCACCGGTCGCCGCCGCCGGCGTCGATGTCGGCCCACGGCATCGGCACGCGCGCGTGCTCGCCGTTGCGGCCGGTGACGCCGCCCTCGTCGCCCGCGAACAGCACGGGTGTGCCGGGGTAGGTCAGCAGCAGCCCGGCGCCGACCTCGACGCGCTCCCGCGTGCCGACGATGGTGCGCAGCCGGGCGGTGTCGTGCGAGCCGAGCAGGTTCCACTGCCGGGTGGTGACCGACCACGGCACCGCGGCGCCGAACTCGCGCATCGCGGCGACCGCCGCGCCCCCGGACCGGCGCGGCACGCCGACCGGGAGCTCGACGAACCGCACGTCCGCGGCGGACTCGGGGTCCACCAGCCAGGTCCACACCGGCCGGGTGAACGCCGAGTAGTTCATCGTGCCGTGCCAGCCGCCGGCGCGGAGGTCGGCGCCGGCGTCGTGGAAGTGCTCGGCGATCAGCACCGCGTCCGGGGACAGCTGCTCCATGGCGGCGCGCATCCGGGCGGCGACCGCGTGCGTGAGGTCGTCGGCGCCCTGCCGGCCGGTCATGTTCGCGACGTCGACCCGCCAGCCGTCCATCCGGAACGGCTCGGTCAGGTACCGCCCGACGACCGAGTCCGGGCCGCCGAACAGCCGGTCCGCGAGGGCGGGCGCGTGGTGGTTCAGCTTCGGCAGCGAGGCGTGCCCGAGCCACCCGACGTAGCCCGGGTCCTCGTCGCGCCAGTAGTAGAAGGCGCGCTCCTCGGCGGCCGGGTCCTCGACGGCCCGGCGGAACCAGTCGTGCGCGTCGCCGGTGTGGTTCGTGGTGAGGTCCCCGACCAGCCGCATCCCCCGGCCGTGCAGCGCCTGCGCGAGGGAGGCGAACGCGGCGTCGCCGCCGAGCAGCGGGTCGACGTGGTCGAAGGTGCGCGCGTCGTACCGGTGGTTGGACCGGCCCTCGAACACCGGCGTCAGGTACAGGGTGTCGACGCCCAGCCGCTGCAGGTGGTCCAGCCGCGCCTCGATGCCGGCCAGGTCGCCGCCGTACAGCTGCGTCCCGGTGCCGGGCCCGCCGCCGATCGGCTCGTCGTCCCACGCCGCGGGCAGCGCCCAGTCCGGCAGCGGGCCGGCGGGCGGGCCGTCGTGCCCGGTGGACCGGGCGAACCGGTCCGGGAACACCTGGTAGACCACGGCGTCCCGGGCCCACTCCGGGCCGGGCGCGTGCACGCTGAGCCGGAAGTCCGCGGCGTCGGGCACGTCGCGCGCCACGGTGCCCTCGCCGTTCAGCCACGCCTGGCCGCCGGGGACGCCCTCCCCCGCGAGCAGGAACCGGTAGGAGGTGACGGGGTTGGTGACCGGCACGTCCGCGGTGAACCAGCGCTCGTGCCCGTCGCCGCCGTCGGCCCGCGCCTCGTACACGCGCGGCTCGCCGTCCTCGACGACCCGCACCCGGACCTCCGGGGCGGGCCCGTCACCGGGCACCCGGACCCGCACCGGCACCACGTCGCCGAGCGACGGGGTGCCGGGCGGCACGTACAGGGCCGAGCCGTCGTGGTGGGCGCCGAGCGCCACCGGGCCCGCCTGCGCGGGTCCGGCGGCGTGCCGGCCGCGCGGCGAGTCCGTCATGTCAGCCCTTCACCGAGCCGGCGGTGAGGCCGCCGACGATGTACTTCTGCAGGAACAGGAACAGCGCGAGCACCGGCACCGCGGAGATCACCGCGCCGGCGGCGAACAGGCCCCAGTTGGCGTCCAGCTGGGAGGAGACCCAGCCGTACAGGCCGACCGCGATGGTCCAGTTCGACTCGGACTGCAGCATCACGCGGGCGATGATGAACTCGCCGAACGTGCTGATGAACGACAGCAGCGCGACGACCGCGAGGATCGGCGCCACCAGCCGCAGGATGATCGTCCAGTAGATCTGGCCGTGCGTCGCGCCGTCGAGCTTGGCCGCCTCGTCGAGCTCCTTGGGCACGGTGTTGAAGAACCCGTACATCAGGAACGTGTTCACGCCGAGCGCGCCGCCGAGGTAGATGCAGATCAGCGCGATCTTGCTGTTCAGGCCCAGCGCCGGGACGACCTCGCCCAGGCTGATCGCCAGCAGGAAGATCGCCACGAACGCGAGCATCTGCGGGAACATCTGGATGATGAGCAGCGCGGTGAGCCCGGCGCGGCGGCCGCGGAACCGGAACCGCGAGAACGCGTAGGCCGCGGCGGCGCCCATCAGCACGGTGCCGACGGCGGTGACGGTCGCGATCACCAGGGAGTTGGTCGCCCAGGTCCAGAACCGGGTGCCGGACAGCGCGGTGTAGTTGGCCGTGCTGACGTCGGCGAACAGCTGGTTGGAGCCGGTCAGGGTGCCGCCCTCGGACAGCGACGCGGAGACGACGTAGACCAGCGGGAAGCCCGCGTAGATCACGCCGATCACGCCGACCAGGTGCCGCCAGCCGAGCTCGCGGACCCAGCGGCCGAACGGCATCCGGGTGCGCGCGGCGGCTGCGGCGGGAGCGGGGGTCCGGGGCGGGGCGCCCAGCGAGGTGGCGGACATCAGGAGATCTCCTCGTGCCGGCGGGTGCGACGGAAGGCGAGCGCCGAGATGGTCCCGACGATCACGAAGATGACGATGGACAGCGCGCTGGCCAGGCCGTAGTTGCGCGGCGCGTTCCCGTCGATGCCGGCCACGGAGTAGACCATCGAGATCAGGATGTCCGTGTGGCCGAGCGGCACCGAGGCGTCCGCGAACCGCGGCCCGCCGCCGGTGAGCATGTAGATCAGCGTGAAGTTGTTGAAGTTGAAGGCGAAGCTCGAGATGAGCAGCGGCGTGGTGGACACCAGCAGCAGCGGCAGGACCACCGAGCGCCAGGTGCGCCACTTGCCGGCGCCGTCGATCTTGGCGGCCTCCAGCACGTCGCCCGGCAGGGACTGCAGGGCACCGACGCAGATCAGGAACATGTACGGGAAGCCGAGCCAGAGGTTCACGCCGATCACCGACAGCTTGGCCAGCCACGGGTCGGTGAGCCACGGGATCTCCGCGCCGCCGAGCAGCACGTCGTTGACGAACCCGAACCGGCGGTTCAGCAGGCCGGACCACAGCAGCGCCGCGAGGAAGCCGGGGATGGCGTACGGGAGGATCAGCAGCGTCCGGTAGATCTTGCGGCCGCGCAGCCGGTCGTCGTTGAACACGATGGCCAGCAGCATGCCGAGGCCGAACGTCGTGCCGACCGACAGGATCGCGAAGGCGAAGGTCCACAGCAGGATCGACAGGAACGGCGAGGCGTACCGGCTGTCGCCGAACGCGGTGGTGAAGTTCTCGAACCCGACGGCGACCCGCCAGCCGACCGCGAGGGTGCTGCCGTCCTCGGCCTCGAACTGGCCGCGCGCGTTCGGCGTGTACACGGTGCCGGTGGTGGTGTCCGTCATCGTGTCCGCGGTCTCGTCGTACTCCAGGACCGACTCGGCGACGAAGCCGGTGCGGGCGTCCTGGGTGCGGATCGAGCCGTCCTCGGGGTCGTCCGACAGCGGCACCCGCAGGCCGGTGACCTCGTCCTGGCGCTCCAGCACGCCCGCGCGGTCGAGCACCTCCCAGCCGGGGACGGCGGTGACGCGCCCGCCGTCGACGGACGCGTCGTCGGCGTCCTCGAGCGGCTGCTCCGCGGAGCCGACCCGGACGTCGCCGTCCTCGTCGACGATCGCGAAGCCGAGGTCGTCGCCGGTCGTGACGACGGTCAGCGGGTAGGACTCCGTGCCCTCGACGCGGCGCTCGTTCTGCACCAGCAGCGCCTCGACGGCGTGCTGCTTGGTGGAGTTGTGGCCGTCGCCGTAGTTGGTGAACGCGACGTAGCCGGTGTACGCGATGACGTAGACCTGGAACACCAGCAGGAACGCCAGGCCCGGGAGGATGTACTTCATCGGCAGCGCGCGGCGCGAGAAGTAGACGACGTTCGCGACGACGAGCAGCGCGACCATCGCGGCGAGCACGCCCCAGGACTCCTGCGCCCACGCCGCGAGGATCCCGAGCACGCCGAGCGCGTCCACGACGGCGACGAGCGCGAGCTTCACCAGGAAGCCGGGCCGGAAGTCGCGCGCGTGCGAGCCGTCGCGCGGGCGGCGCGGCGGCGGGGTGTCGCCGGCGGGCGGGACGGGCGCGG
>JAPSIJ010000142.1 GCA_031178805.1 Cellulomonas sp.
GCCGGGGCGGACATGGGGCGGGGACCTCGTTCGTCGGGTGGTGGACGGCGGCTACTGTACCGTCCGGACGGTACAGCGTCACGGCCGGTACGGTCATTCCCATGTCCGCGACCCGCGACCGGCTGCTCGACGCCTTCGAGACGCTGCTGATCGCCCACGGGCCGCGCGCCGCGACGCTCGACGCCGTCGCCGCCGCGGCGGAGGTGTCCAAGGGCGGGCTGCTCTACCACTTCCCCAGCAAGGCGGCGCTGGCCCAGGGCCAGCGCGAGCGGCTCGCGGCGCTCGGCGAGGCCGACGCGGCGGCGATGCGCACCGCGCCCGAGGGGGCCGCGGAGTACTACCTGCGCGAGTCCATGCAGTCCGGCGGCCCGCTGGACCGGGCGCTGGTCGCCGCGGTGCGGCTGGCCGAGGAGTCCGACGGCGACGCCACCGCCGTCCTGGAGGAGCTGCGCGGGCACTGGTACGACGCGCTGCTGGCCGAGCTCGGCGACCCGGCGCTCGCGCACGTCGTCCAGCTCGTCGGCGACGGGATGTACTACAACGCCGTCACCGGCGTGAAGGACCCCGCGGCGCTGGACGACGCGCTCGCGGTGCTGGCCCGGCTGCGCTGACGCCGCCGCGCTCCCCGCGGACGCCGACGGCCCCGCGGCTCAGGGCCGCGGGGCCGTCGGGAGATGGTGTCCGCCCGGTGCGGAGGGCACCGGGCGGGACGGGTCCGGCGCGTCAGATGCGCACGCGCCGGGGGTTGCTCACGCTGCTCCAGACGACGTCGTCGCCGTGCGACTCGACCGACTGCTGCTCGTTCGTGGTCATCTCCATGACTCGCCCCCCTCGATCCGTTCCGGAGTGCCATCCTGCGGTTCCCGGACGCCCTCCGCACGCCCGCCGGGTGAACTCCACGTAAAACCTCGCGCGGACCTCTCACCCGCGGCGCGCGGCGGCCGACGCGACGCCGGCGTGGGACCTGCGTCCCCCCGATCGGGCCGTCAGGCCGTGGCATCCCGCGCGCGACCCGCCACCCGGCGCCCCCGGCCGGGCTCCCGAGGGCTCGTTCGGGGGGCCCCGGCGTGCCACGATGGCGGTCAGCCGATCAGTCAGGTGGTGACATGACGACGACGACCCGCACCGAGTCCTCCCCCGCGCCCGAGCGCACGAGCTCGCCCCGTCCCTACGCCGAGAGCCCGGAGGCGGTGCTGGCGGAGCTCCGCTCGGCCCCCGGCGGGCTGACCGCCA
Source organism: Cellulomonas sp. (assembly GCA_031178805.1). Lineage (GTDB taxonomy): Bacteria > Actinomycetota > Actinomycetes > Actinomycetales > Cellulomonadaceae > Cellulomonas. The sequence goes on from JAPSIJ010000142.1 coordinate 1,234, forward strand.
CCGACGCCGAGCGCCGCCTCGTCGAGCAGGGCCCGAACCGGCTGCCGACGCCCCCGCGGCCGAGCTGGCTGCGCCGGCTGCTCGGCCACTTCGACGACATCCTGATCTACATCCTGCTGGCGTCGGCCGTGCTCAAGGCGATCCTCGGCGACTGGGTCGACTTCACGGTCATCCTCGCGGTCGCCGTGATCAACGCCGCGGTGGGCTTCCTCCAGGAGGGCCAGGCCGAGCGCGCCCTCGACGGCATCCGCACCATGCTGTCCCTCGACGCGCAGGCGCGCCGGGACGGCGAGTGGCAGGTCGTCGACGCCGAGTCCCTGGTGCCGGGCGACGTCGTCCGCGTCCGGTCCGGCGACCGGGTGCCCGCCGACCTGCGGCTGATCGAGTCCACCAACCTGCAGGTCGAGGAGGCCGCGCTCACGGGCGAGTCCGTCGCCGCGGTGAAGCACGTCGACCCCGTGGGCGCCGACGCCGGCATCGGCGACCGCGCGTCGATGCTGTACTCCAGCACCATCGTCGCCGCCGGCACCGGCGTGGGCGTGGTCACCGCCACGGGCGCGGGCACCGAGATCGGCCGGATCCAGTCCCTCATCGCCGAGGTGGACCACCTCGAGACCCCGCTGTCCCGCCAGCTCGCGAAGTTCGGCAAGGCGCTGTCGCTCGGCATCCTCGCGATGGCCGCCGTGATGCTCGTCATCGGCCGGGTCATCCACTCCTGGGACCTGCCGGACCTGGTGTCGGCCGCCATCGGCTTCGCCGTGGCGGCCGTGCCCGAGGGCCTGCCGGCGCTCGTGACCGTCACGCTGGCGCTCGGCGTGCAGCAGATGGCCCGGCGCAACGCCATCACGCGCAAGCTCACCGCCGTGGAGGCGCTGGGCTCGGTCACGACCATCTGCTCGGACAAGACCGGCACGCTGACCAAGAACGAGATGACCACCCGCACGGTGGTCACCGCCGCGGGCACCTACGCCGTCGAGGGCCTCGGCTACGCGCCCGAGGGCCGGATCACGCTCGACGGCGTCGCCGCGCCGCTCGACGCGCACCCCGACCTGCGCGCGCTGGTCACGGCCGCCGCGGCGTGCAACGACGCCCGGGTGGTGCAGGAGGGCGGGCACTGGCGCGTCGTCGGCCAGCCCACCGAGGGCGCCATCGCCACCCTCGCCCTCAAGAGCCGCGCCGACCTGGACGGCGTGCAGCGCCTCGCGGTCGTGCCGTTCGAGTCGGCCAACAAGTACATGGCGACCCTGGACGCCGTCCCGGGCGCCGGCACCCGGATCCGCGCCGTGGGCGCCCCGGACCGGCTGCTCGACCGGTGCACGCACCAGCGCGGCGCCGACGGCACCGTGGAGCCGCTCGACCTCGCCCGCTGGGAGGCCGTGATCGACGAGCTCGCCGGCCAGGGCCTGCGCACGCTCGCCGCGGCCGAGCGCCCCGTCGCCGACGGCACCACCACCCTCTCCGAGGCGGACGTCGAGGACGGGCTGACGTTCCTCGGCATCTTCGGCATCGTCGACCCGCCGCGCCCGGAGGCCGTCAAGGCCATCGCCGACTGCCACCGCGCCGGCATCCGGGTCAAGATGATCACCGGCGACCACGTCGGCACCGCGACCGCGATCGCCCGGGAGCTCGGCATCGCGGCCCGGGACGGCGAGGTGCACGCCCTGACCGGCGCCGAGCTCGAGGCCATGACCCAGGAGCAGCTGCGCACCCGGGTCCGCGACGTCGACGTCTACGCGCGCACCAGCCCGGAGCACAAGATCCGCATCGTCCGCGCGCTGCAGTCGCACGGCGAGGTCGTCGCCATGACCGGCGACGGCGTGAACGACGCCCCGGCGCTCACCCGCGCCGACGTCGGCATCGCGATGGGCATCAAGGGCACGGAGGCCACCAAGGAGGCCGCCGAGATCGTCCTGGCGGACGACAACTTCGCCTCCATCGAGCGGGCCGTCGAGGAGGGGCGGCGGATCTACGACAACATCGCCAAGTCCGTCGTCTTCCTGCTGCCGACCAACGGCGCGCAGTCGCTCGTCATCCTGGTCGCCGTCCTGTTCGGCCTGACCCTGCCGCTGTCCCCGGTGCAGATCCTCTGGGTCAACCTGGTCACCGCGATCACGCTGTCGCTGGCCCTCGCGTACGAGCCGGCCGAGGCGGGCGTGATGTCCCGCCCGCCGCGCCGGTCCGGCGGGTCGGTGATCTCCCGGGAGTCGCTGCAGCACGTCGTGGTCGTGTCGCTGCTGATCGGCGGCGCGACGCTGGCGGTGTTCTTCATCGAGCGGGCCCGCGGCACCGACTACGCCGTCGCGCAGACCGCCGCGGTCACGATGCTCGCCCTCGGCCAGCTGGCCTACCTGTTCAACTGCCGGTTCCTCGGCGAGTCCAGCCTGACGCTGCGGGTGCTCCGCGGGAACCGGGTGGTCTGGTACGCCACGGGCGCGCTGGTGCTGCTGCAGGTGCTGTTCACCTACGTGCCGTTCATGAACGCCTGGTTCGACTCGGCGCCGATCGGCCTGCGCGAGTGGTCGCTGACCCTGGGCTTCGCCCTGCTGGTGTTCCTGCTGGTCGAGGCGATGAAGGCCGTCACCCGGCTCGCCGCCGCCCGCCGGACCGCCCCGGGCGCCGGCGGGACCGCCGGCACGCCGGACGACGACGACGTCGTCGCGCTGGACGAGGCGGCGGCCCGGCTGCCCGAGCTCGTCGCCGCCGCGGCCGGCGGCCGGTCGATCACCCTGGTCCGGGACGGCGAGAGCGTCGCCCGGATCGTCGCCCCCGGCGGCGCGGCCCGCCGCACGAGCGGCCGCGGGGCGGGCAGCGCGCTGCCGCCCGCCGCCGCGACGACGGCGATCCAGCTCCCGCCGCCGGAGGACCCGGCGGCCGAGCCGGTCCCGGCGGCCGACCCGGTCCCGGCGGCCGAGTCGTCGGCCCCGGTGGACGCCTCGCCGGTCGCGGACGCCCGGCCCGGCGCCCGGCACACCTCGCCCGGCGACGCCGGGGACGACCACCCGACGGTGGTGCTCGCGCCGGTGGACGCGGGCGGGCCCGCACCGACCGACGGACCGACGGACGCCACCCCGACCGTGCCGCGCCGGCGCTCCCTGCGGGCGCTCGACGCGGACCCGGCCACCGAGCGGATCGACCGGCTCGACGGCACCGACCGCCCCGACGCCGACCGCTGACCGCACGCCCGGGGGCCGCGCCGCTCAGGCCGCGCGGTCCCCCGGGGCGCGCAGCGCCATGCCCGCGGCCAGGAGCAGCAGCAGCGACATCGCCGCGATCTCCCCCGCCGACTCCAGCACCGTCAGCGCGGTCGCCACCCCGGCGGGGACCGACGCCTCGACCAGGATGTGCACCATGTCGAGGACGACGCCGAACGCGATCAGCACGCCGAGCGCCCCGGCGAGCCGCCACGAGTCCCGCCGCGCCGGCCGGGGCGCGCGCACGTGCGCGACCACGAGCAGCACCCCCGGCACCACCGCCAGCAGCGCCCAGGCGAGCAGCTCGCCGACGTCGACGGCCCGCAGCCCGAGGGTGTCCCGCAGCAGGTCGGCCCGCACCAGCCACGCCCCGGCGCGCTCGTGCACCATGAGGAAGTCGTCCGTGGCGACGGTCGCGACGACGAGCGCCCACGCCAGGTGCACGCCGGTCCGCCGGACCCACCACACCGCCGCCAGGCAGACCACCGCGCCGACCAGCTGCACGTAGCCCCAGAGCTCCAGGAACGACGCGTCGAGGTCGGCGTTCCACGCGCTGCTGCCGAGCACCGGGTCGAGCCGCGCGCCGTCGCCGTCCAGGGCGAGGTACGCGAGGCTGCCCGCGAGCAGCACGAGGTCGACCAGCACGACGGTGGTCACCAGCACGCCGCGGGCCACCTGCTCGGGGGCGGGCGCCGGCCGGGCCCGTGCCGCCACCGCGGGGCCGCGCGCGCGGGCCCCGGTCGAGTCCAGCACCGGCCCGGCGTGCGTGACCATGTCGCCCCCCGCGATCAAATGGACATTTCGGGCAAACTACCCCCGAACGGGTGACGGCGCCCAGGTGAACGGGCGCCGACGGCCCGGTGTCTCAGATGGTGGCGACCGGAGCGGACCCGGTCGTCGCCGGGGCGCGCCGGCGGGGACGGCGGGCGGTCAGCCCGCCGGGTCGGCGTCGCGCAGCGCGGGCGCCAGGGTCAGCGCCGCCTGCACCAGGGCCAGGTGGCTGAGCGCCTGCGGCAGGTTGCCGAGGAAGTCCCCGGTCCGGGCGTCCACCATCTCGGGCCAGATCCCGACGTCGTTGGCCACCGCGAGCAGGTCCTCCATCCAGGCGGCGGCCTCCTCGGTGCGGCCCACCAGGGCGAGCGCGGACACCCCCCAGAACGCGCAGGCCACGAACGCGCCCTCCTCCTCCGGCATCCCGGAGTACCGGTGCAGCAGCGGGCCGTCGCCGAGCTCCGCCCGGAGGGCGTCCACGGTCCGGCTCATCCGCTCGCCGGTGTCGAACCCGCTCCGCGCGTGCAGCAGCACGGAGGCGTCGAGCGCGTCGCTGCCCGGGGACATCACGTAGGCGCCGCGCTCCTCGGACCAGCAGTGCTCGGCGACCCAGCGCGCGATCCGGTCGGCCTCCGCGCGCCACCGGCCGGGGTCGCCCGGGATCTGGCCGAGCTCGGCCAGGTGCACGGCGCACTGCAGGGCCTGCCAGCAGCCGAGCTTGGAGGACGTGTGGTGGCGCGCCTCGGGCAGCTCCCACATCCCGGCGTCCGGGCGGTGCCAGGCGTCGGCCGCCTCGTCGGCCACGGACGCCAGCAGCCGGCCCGTCTCGGCGTCGAGCAGGTTCCCGGCGTCGACGTAGCCGCGGACCACCGCGAGCACGTCGCCGTAGACGCCGAGCTGGAGCTGGCCGTCCGCGCGGTTGCCGGTCATCACCGGGCCGATCCCCCGCCACCCCGGCACGTCGTGCTGCCGCGGGTGCGGCGGCACGGAGCCGTCGAGCGTGAAGAAGATCTGCACCCCGTGCGCGCGCAGGGTCCGCAGCGTCCAGGAGATCGCGGCGTGCACCTCCTCGCGCAGGCCGAA
>JAPSIJ010000143.1 GCA_031178805.1 Cellulomonas sp.
CAGCGTGCCGCCGCGGCCCTGGAGATGACCCTGATGATGGCCCGCGAGGAGCAGCGATGACCGCCACGACCACCGCCCCCGCCGCCGTGGACCGCGTCGACCGGGCGTTCGCCGCGCTGGCCGCCGCGGACCGGCCCGAGGTGTGGACGCTGCTGCGGCCCCGGGCCGACGTCGAGGCCGAGGCCCGCGCGGTCGACGCCCGCGTCGCCGCGGGCGAGTCGCTGCCGCTGGCCGGCCTGCTGCTCGCCGTGAAGGACAACATCGACGTCGCCGGCCTGCCGACGACGGCGGCGCACCCGGCGCACCGGGTCGTGCCGGAGCGGTCCGCCACCGTGGTGGACCTGCTCCGGGCGGCCGGCGCCGTGGTGCTGGGCAAGACGAACATGGACCAGCTCGCGACCGGGCTCACCGGGAGCCGCAGCCCGTACGGGGCGGTGGCGAGCGCGGTGGCGCCGGACCGGGTGTCCGGCGGGTCGTCGTCGGGCTCGGCGGTGGCGGTCGCCCTCGGCGTCGCCGACATCGCCCTGGCCACCGACACCGCCGGCTCCGGCCGGGTGCCCGCCGCGTTCAACCGCGTCGTGGGCATCAAGCCGACGCTCGGGCTGGTGCCCAAGGACGGCGTCGTCCCCGCCGCGCCCTCGTACGACTGCGTGACCGTGCTCGCCCGGGACCTCGAGCTCGCGCGGCGGGCGCTGACCGTGATGACCGCGCCCGGCGCGCTGGACCCGGCGTCCCGGACCTGGCCCTCCCGGGTGCGGCTCGCGGCGCCGCCCGCCCCGGTCGTCGCCGTGCCGCGGCCCGCGGACCTCGACCTCGTCGCCCCGGGCGTGCGCGCCCGGTTCGACGCGGCGGTCGAGCGCCTGGTCGCCGGCGGCGCCACGACCCGGGTCGTCGACCTCACGCCGTTCCTCGCGGCCGCCCGGCTGCTCTACGACGGCGGGCTGGTGGCCGAGCGGTACGCGTCCTACGGCGCCTTCCTGGCGGCGCACCCCGACGGCGCCGACCCCTCGGTGGCCCGGATCGCGGCGGACGCCGGCCGGGTCACCGCCGCGGAGTACCTGGCGGCCCGGGACGAGGTGGCCCGGCTGCGGCTGACCGCGCTCGCCGCGCTCGACGGCTGCGACGCCCTCCTGGTGCCCACGGCGCCGGAGCACCCGACGCTCGCGGAGGTGGCCGCCGCCCCGCTGACCACCAACGCCCGCCTCGGCGTGTTCACCAACTTCGTCAACCTGTTCGACCTGGCCGGTGTCGCGATGCCGCTCGGCCCGACCCCGGACGGCGAGGCGGGCGTCACCGTGCTCGCCCGGGCGTTCGACGACCAGGTGGCGCTCGACCTGGCGGCCCTGCTGGAGCTCGCCGACCGCGGCGACGCCCCCGCCTGGCGCCCGCTGCCCGCCGACGACGCGCCCGTGCCCGCGCCGTACGCCGCCGGGGGCGTGCCGGTCGCGGTGTTCGGCGCCCACCTGCGCGGCCAGCCGCTGCACCACGAGCTCGTCGCGCTCGGCGCCCGCTGGGTCGGCCCGGTCCGCACCGCGCCGGACTACCGGATGCTCGCGCTCGCCACCACGCCGGCGAAGCCGCTGGTGCACGCGGTCGCCCCCGGCACCGGCGGCGCCCTGACCGGCGAGGAGTGGCTGCTGACGCCCGACGCGCTCGGCCGGCTGCTGCTCGCGGTCGGCGCCCCGCTCGGCCTCGGCCGCCTGCGCACCGACGACGGCCGGGAGGTGGTCGGGTTCCTCGGCCAGCCCGGTGCCGTCGACCCCGCGGACGCCGTGGACGTCACCGCCCTCGGCGGGTGGCGCGCCGCCCTCGCCGCCGGGCGGGTCCCCGGCCCCCCGCCCGCCTGACCCACCCCCACCCTCCCCGCCCTCCCGCTCGACAGAGAAGAGACCGCCGTGCGCCTCACCCGTCCCCTCGCCGCCGCGTCGTCCGTGCTGGTCGTCGCCGGCCTCGCCGCCTGCAGCCCCGACTCCGCGGGCGCCGCCGGCTCCGGCGACGACGGCACCACCGTCGTCACCGTCGGCACGCTCAAGGGCCAGCCGCACCTGTACGCGCCGTTCCTCTACGCGGACGCCGCGCCGGAGGGCGTCGAGTTCGAGGTCGTCCAGTTCGACACCTCCCCCGACATCAAGAACGCCGTGGTCAGCGGCAGCATCGACTTCGGCGTGGCCGGCGTGCCGTCCGCCGTCTCCGGGGCCGCCGCCGGGCAGGACGTGGTCGTGGTCGCCGCCGCGGCCGACGGGGGCTCGGGCATCACCGGCCGGGTGGGCCTGGAGGGCGTCGAGTCGCTCGCCGGGCTCACCGTCGGCTACCCGCAGGGCTCGTCGCAGGAGATCCTGCTGCGCCTCACGCTGGAGGCCGCCGGGATGGACGCCGACGAGGACCTCGAGCTGGTGAACCTGCCGTTCTCCGACATGGCGGGCGCGCTGGAGGCCGGACGGATCGACGCCTTCGCCAGCGCGGAGCTCGGCCCGTCGACCGCGCTGCAGGCCGGTGCCGTCGAGGTCGCCTCCCCGTACGACACGCCGGTCGGCCGCGTGAACATCGGCCTCTACACCACCGGCGCGCTGATCGAGGAGGACCCCGAGCTGGTCCAGCAGGTCGTGGACGCGCACGTCGCCGCGACCGAGCAGATGGCCGCCGACCCGCAGGCGTGGGCCGACGGCGTGGTCGCCGAGTTCGGCATCGACCAGGCCGTGGTCGACACCGCCGTGCAGAACATCTGGCCGCGCTGGGAGATCGACGCGGAGTACCGGAGCCAGGTCGAGGCGCTCGTCGAGCAGATGGCGGCGCTGAAGCAGATCGACGGCGAGGTGGACGTCGAGACCCTGCTCGACACGACGTTCGTCGACGCCACCGAGGCCGGCAGCGGCTCCTGACCACCCGCGCCGGCCCGGTCCCCGCACCAGGCCGGCGCACCCCACCCGTCGAGGGAGAGACATGAGCAGCACCGAGGCCGCCACGGCCACCGGGGTCGCCCGTCCCCGCACCCCCGCGGCACCCGCCGCCCCGACCGCCGGCACCGCCACCGGCTCCGCCCCCCGCGCGCCCCGCCGCCGCCCGCGGCTCGGCCCGCTCCTGCTGGCCCTGCCCGTGCCGGTGCTGGTCCTGGCGCTGTGGACCGTCGGCGTGCACCAGTCCTGGGAGCTGCCGTTCGGCATCCGGATGGGCTTCCTGCCCACGCCGCTCGAGGTGGGCCGCCGGCTGGTCGACCTCGCGGCGGGCGGCATCGTCGACGACGCGTTCAGCGGCACGCTGCTCGCCCACCTGTGGGCGTCCACACAGCGGGTCCTCGCCGGGTTCGCCCTGGCCGTGGCGCTCGCCGTGCCGCTCGGCGTCGTGATGGGCCGGTTCTCGCTGGCCTTCCGGATGCTCGAGCCCACGGTCAACCTCGCGCGGCCGGTCCCGGTCACCGCGTGGGCGCCGCTGACGCTGCTGATCATCGGGTACGGCGACGCCTCGGCGATCTTCCTGGTGTTCCTCGCGTCGTTCTTCCCGGTGCTGCTGAACACCATCGCCGGGGTCCGCCAGGTGCCCGTCCGGCTGCTGGAGGCCGCCGCGATGCTCGGCACCCGGCCCGCGCAGGTGCTCTACAAGGTGGTGCTGCCCGCCTCGATGCGGTCCATCGCCAGCGGCCTGCGGGTCGCGCTCGGCCTCGCCTGGGTGATCCTCGTGGTCGGCGAGACCGTCGGCATCAGCACCGGCCTCGGCGCCATGATCACGCAGGCCCGCGACCAGTCGAAGACCGACCTGATCGTCGCCGGGATGGTGGTCATCGGGCTCTGCGGCTTCGTCGCCGACCGCCTGCTCACCGGCCTGCTCGCGCTGGTCACCCGCCGCCGCCCCACCCTGACCTGAGAGGACCGCGCATGCCCCGCATCGGCACCGTCCGCCCCCGCCAGCCCGCCGACGTCCGCGTCGCCGGCCTCGGCAAGCAGTACCCCACCCGCTCCGGCGGTAGCGTCGTCGCGATGGCCGACGTCGACCTGGACGTCCCCGCCGGGGAGTTCGTCTGCGTCGTCGGCGCCTCCGGCTGCGGCAAGAGCACCCTGCTGCGCATCCTCGCCGGCTTCGAGTCCGCGTCGCACGGCACGGTGGCGGTCGCCGGCGCGCCCGTCACCGGCCCCGATCCCGAGCGCGGGGTCGTCTTCCAGGACTACGGGCTGTTCCCGTGGCTGTCGGTCCGGGAGAACATCGCCTACGGCCCCCGGCAGGCGCGGCTGCAGCGGCCCGTCGTCCGCGAGCGCACCGACCGGTTCCTCGCCGCGGTCGGCCTGGAGCGGTTCGCCGACCGGTACCCCAACGAGCTGTCCGGCGGCATGCAGCAGCGCGTCGCGATCGCCCGCGTGCTCGCCAACGACCCGTCGCTGCTGCTGATGGACGAGCCGTTCGGCGCCCTGGACGCGCTCACCCGGTCCTCGCTGCAGGGCGAGCTGTCCCGCATCCACCGGGAGACCGGCACCACGGTCCTGTTCGTGACGCACTCCATCGAGGAGGCGGTGTTCCTCGCCGACCGGGTCGTCGTGATGGCCGGGGGCGCGTCGCACGGCGTGCCCGGGCACGTCCGGGAGATCGTCCCGGTCGACCTCGGCGCGGACCGCGACGTCACGTCCGTGGCGTTCAACGCCCTCAAGCGCCGGATCGCCGCCCTGGTGCACGAGGAGGTCGCCGCCCCGGCGGCGTGACGGCGGCGGGGCTGGGTCAGTCGGCGGGCGGCGGGTAGACCACCAGACCCTTGTGCCCCCGCGGCTCCGCGAACCCCTCGGCCTCGAGCTCGCGCTGCTGCCGGTCGGACTTCGCCGCCGCGCCCACGGTCTCGCCGGGGGCCGTGACCGCCCGCACCAGCGCGGCGGCGGCCGCGAGCGCCTGCCGCCGGTCGGCGCCGGGGTCGCGGAGCGCGATCCGGCCCAGCCACCACGTGGTGTGCAGCGGCGTCGGCGTGCGGAAGAGCCCGCGCCGCTCCTCGGGGGTGCGCTCGGCGCGGTTCCGCGCCCACTGCAGCACCGCGACCGAGAGGGCGTAGGACCACACGCCCAGGTTCGCGACCATCACCGCCGCGACGAGGCCGGGCGGGAGCAGGTCACGTCGCGCCAGGTGCAGGAAGAGCACGAGCGCCAGGACGACGACGACGCCCGCCGCGAGCACCGGCGTCCGGGCCAGCGACACCGTGGTCCGCCGGCCGTCGCGGTGGTACCAGCCGGGACCGAGCAGCGCGACGCGCGCGGGCCAGCACCAGGCGGCGAGGACCGCGCGCGGGAACCCCCGCACGCCTGGCGGCACGCCGTCGCACGCGGCGGTCCAGGCGACCCCGGGCACGTCGCGCGGCCGCAGCGGGCTCCAGCCGACCGCGGCCGCGGCGCTCCCGCGGTCCGCGCGGGTCGGCGCGGCTGGTGTCCGGCCGTCCGCCGTCGGGCTGCTCATGGCGGCAGCATCCCGCGTGACGGCGGCGTCCGCGCGCCGGGCCGCAGGTCAGGAGGCAGGTCGGTACGCGGCCAGCACCAGGCGCGCCGCCTCGGCGACCAGCGCGTCGTCGGGCTCGGCGTCCTGCTCCGGGCGGTCGGTGAGCACCGCCAGGACCACCGGCGCGCCGGACGGCGGCCACAGCACCGCGACGTCGTTGCGCGAGCCGTACCGGCCGGCGGTGCCGGTCTTGCCCCCGACGACCCAGTCCGCAGGGGCCCCGGCGCGGATCGTGCCGTCGCCGGTGGTGCTGCCGGTGAGCCAGCCGACGTACTGCTCGCGCACGGGCGGGGTCAGCGCGTCGCCGAGCGCGAAGCCGGCCAGCCCGTCGGCGAGCGCGCGGGGTGCTGGTGCGGGCCGGCTCCCCGGGGGTGAAGGCGTTGAGGTCGGGCTCGCCGGCGTCGACCTGCGTGGTGGTGTCCCCGAGGTCGACCAGCGCGGCCTGCAGCGCGGCGGGTCCGCCGAGCCGGCGCAGCAGCAGGTTGAAGGCGCCGTTGTCGCTGGCGGACACCGCGGCGGCGGCGAGCTCGCCGACGGTCATGGTGCCGCCGGTGCGGTCGCCGGTGACCGGGGAGTAGCCCGCGGCGGCGACGTGCTCGGCGGCGACGTCCAGGGGCTCTGCGAGGGCGTCGGCCGGCCGCTCCTGGAGCAGCACGCCGACGCCGAGCGCCTTGAGCACCGACGCGTAGCCGAACCGCTCGTCGGCCCGGTACGCCACGGTGTCGCCGGTGCCGGTGTCCACGGCGTACACGCCGACGCGGGCACCGGAGGTCTGCTCCAGCGCCGCGAGCGCGTCGGCGACCTCGG
>JAPSIJ010000144.1 GCA_031178805.1 Cellulomonas sp.
CAGCGGCGCCCGGTCGCCGACGGCGACGCCCAGCTCGCGGGCGAGCTCGGGGTACGCGATCGGCTCGGACAGGTCCGCCACGCGCAGCTGGAAGGTCACGTCGAGCACCACGTACCGCGGCGTCGGGTACCAGGGCGCGCCGGGGTCGGTGGCGTCCGGCAGCGCCCGCATCGAGCGCTTGAGCAGCGACGTCCGGTAGCCGAACTGCAGGTCGGCCAGCGGCAGCGTGCGGACGCGGGCGCGGTGCCGGTCCCACACCCGGACCGTGGCGATGGTCTGGGAGACCTCCTGGCCGTACGCGCCGACGTTCTGCACCGGGGTGGCCCCGGTGGAGCCGGGGATGCCGGCCAGCGCCTCGATGCCCTTGAGCCGGTGCGCGGCGGCGTGCGCCACCACGTCGTCCCAGACGGTGCCGGCGGCCACGGTCACGGTGACGCCCGCGCAGGCCGAGTGGTCCGGCGTGGTGAGGTCCTGCCGCCCGTCGCGGACCACGAGGCCGTCGAACCCGGCGTCGGCGACCAGCAGGTTCGACCCGCCGCCGATCACCAGCAGCGGCACCCCGTCGGCGTCGGCGGTGCGCACCGCGTCGATCAGCTCGGCCTCGGTGGTGGTCTGCACGAACCCGGCGGCGGGGCCGCCCACCCCGAGGGTGGTCAGCTGCGCGAAGGTCGTGGGCTGCACGGCGGTGGTCACCGGACGAGCGTAGGCCGCTCCGGGTCCGCCTGCCGCGCCGGTGCGGCCGCGTTCACGACCAGCAGACCGATCACGATCGGCACGGCGATCGCCAGCAGCGCGTGCCGGTAGCCGACCACGCCGGCCAGCAGGCCGAGCAGCGGCGGGCCCGCGAGGAACGCGGTGTAGCCGATCGTCGAGACGACGCTGACCCGCGCCGCGGCCCGCACCGGGTCGTCGCTCGCGGCGCTCATCCCCACGGGGAAGCCGAGGGCCGCGCCCATCCCCCACAGCACCGCGCCGGCCAGCGCCAGCCAGAGCATGTCGTCCGGCACCAGGCCGAACACCAGCAGCCCGACCAGCGCCAGCGCGGCGCACAGCCGGAGCACCACGACCCGGCCGTACCGGTCGAGCAGGCCGGTGCCGAGGAACCGCATCCCGGTCATCGCCGCGACGAACACCGCGAACGACATCGCGCCCACGGCGTCGTCCTGGTGGAAGCCGTCCACCACCGCCAGGCTCAGCCAGTCGTTGCCGGCGCCCTCGGTCAGCGCCGCGGCGAGCACGACCAGGCCGATCAGGAGGGTGCGGGGCTCGAGCCACGCGGCGAACACGGACGGGCCGGCGGGGGCGGCGGTGCCGTCGGCCGCGGGCTCCGGCGTGTGCCGGCCCGCGGGCAGGAACCAGCGCAGCGCGACGACCACGCCGGCGAACGACAGGCCGACCGCGACCGGGATGTGCACCTGCACCGGCAGGTGCGCCGCCGCCGCGCCGGCCGCCAGGCCCGCCGCGAGCACGGTCCCGGCCGAGAACCCGGCGTGGAACCGCGGCATCACGGTCTTGCCGAGGCGCTGCTCGACGATCGCGCCCTCGAGGTTCATCGCGGCGTCCCACACCCCGGTGCCGACGCCGAAGACGACCAGCCCGCCCGCGGTGAGCACGACCTCCCCGAGCGAGGCCCCGACGGCGGCGACCGCCAGCCCGGCCGAGTTCAGCAGCGCGAACGCGAGCACGGCGCGGACCGCGCCGATCCGGGTGACGATCAGCCCGGACAGCGGCAGCGCCACGAGGGAGCCCACGGAGCCGACCAGCAGCAGCAGGCCCATCTGCGCCTCGGACAGCGCCAGCTGGTCCCGGACCGCCGGGAGCCGTGCCGCCCAGGTCGAGAAGTTGAACCCGTTGAGGGCGAACACCGCGAACACCGCGATCGAGGCGGCGCGGACCAGCCGCCGCTCGGCGGCGTCGGGCGGGGTGGGGGCGGGGTGGGACGTCATCGCGTGCTCCGGTCGGGCTCGGTCCGGTGGTCGCCGGCGTGCTCGCGTCGGACGCTACCCGACGGCACGCACGCGGCGTGGGCGTCCGCGGCACCGGACTGCGGGACGTCGAGGGCGGGGACGGCGGCGGGCTCCGCGGTGGCCGGCACGGGCTCGGCCGGGTCGTGCGACGCGGGGCGCGCCGCGGGGGTACCGGCCGGCGGGCGCACCGTGCCGGCCAGCAGCACGGACGCCACCATCGCGACCGTGATCAGCAGCAGCGCGTGCCGGGTGCCCATTACCTCCGCGGCCAGGCCGAGCAGCGGCGGGGCGGCGAGCGACGCCGTCGAGGAGAACGCCGACACCACGGCCACCCGGCTCGCGGCGCGCAGCGGGTCGTCCGACGCCGCGGCGATGCCCAGCGGGACGGCCAGCGCCGCGCCGAAGCCCCAGGCGACGATGCCGACCGCCGCCACCGGCAGCGAGGGGGCGACGCCGAACAGCAGCAGCCCGCCGAACGACACCAGCCCCGAGCCCCGCAGCACCGCCACGCGGCCGTACCGGTCGATCAGCCGGGTGCCGAGCAGCCGGACCGCGGTCATCGCGCCGACGAACACGCCGAACATGGCGGCACCGACGGCCTCCACCTGGTCGAAGCCGTCGACCACCGCGAGGGCGAGCCAGTCGTTGGCGGCCCCCTCGGACAGCGCGGCGGACATGATGACGACGCCGATCAGCAGCGTGCGCGGCTCCCGCCACGCGCCCAGCGCGGACCCCGGGCGCGCCACACGGCGGACGCGGGCGGCGCGCAGCCGGGCGGCGACGCCGGCCTCCCGCGGGCTGCGGCCCTCGGCGCGGGCGTCCCGGGCGGCGCGGGCCGCGGCCCGGTCCGGCGGCAGCGACTCGATCACCGCGCCGGGCACCGACAGCAGCCGCCAGACGGTGCCGACCACCGCGGTCGCCGTGAACTGCGCCAGCAGCGGCACGCCCGTCATCGCGCACAGCGCGCCGATCCCCGAGCCCAGCACCGAGCCGATCGAGAACGCGGCGTGGAACTGCGGCAGCACCGTGCGGCCCATCCGGCGCTCGACGGCGGCGGTCTCGACGTTCAGCGGCACGTTGCCGATGGCGAAGCCGACACCGGACAGGAAGATGCCGACCGTCAGCACCGGCACCGAGCCCAGGGTGGGCCCGAGGCCGATCAGCACGTACGCGGCGGCGAACGCCACCATCGACACGTACAGCACCAGCCGGCCGCCGAACCGGTTGACCAGCATCCCGGCGACCGAGACCGTCGCGAGCGAGCCGACCGACCCGGCGATCAGGATGCCGCCGAGCTCGGCGGTGCCCATGTCGAGCGTGTCGCGCACCGCGGGCAGCCGGGCCAGCCAGCCGGACAGCATCAGGCCGCTGAGCGCGAACAGCCCCATCAGCAGCCACCGCGCGCGCTGCACCGCCGGGTCGACCGGCAGCGCCGGGGTGGCGGAGCGCCCGCCGCGGCCCGGGCGGCGGGACGCGGTCGGCGCCTCCGGCCGGGGGCGGCGGTTGGCGGGACGGAGGGAGGCGCGCCCGGTGCGGGCCCGCGGCTGGCTCACGGCAGCTCCAGATCGGTACGGGGTGGGACGTCGAGGCGGCCGGCGGACCACCGTTCGAATCGATTCGATCGGCGCCCGGACGGCGCGGTCGAATCGATTCGGGACGGTGACCAAGTCTGCGGGTACGCTGACGGCGGCGTCAACCAACCACCGGTGAACCGTGACGCTGTTCACCCCGCGCCCGAGCCCGGAGGCCCCTGGTGTCCCAGCGACCGACCCTGGCCGACGTCGCCTCCGCCGCCGGGGTGTCGGTCTCCACCGCCTCCCTGGCGTTCTCCGGGGCCGGCCCGATCGCCGACGCCACCCGGCAGCGCGTCCTCGACGCCGCCGCCGAGCTCGGCTACTCCGGGCCGAACCCGCTGGGGCGGCAGCTGCGCAGCGGCCGGTCCGGCATCGTCGGCGTGGTCGTCGGCGACGCCCTGCGCCGGTCGTTCCGCGACCCGGTCTCCGTGCAGCTGCTCGACGGACTGGTGGACACCATCGGCCCGCTCGGCCTCGGCGTCCTGCTGATCCCGGGGCCCACCTCCCCCGGCGGCCCCGCGGTCGACCCGCTCGTCGAGGCCGCGGCGATGGACGTCGCCGTGATGCTCTGGGGCGGCACCCTGGACGACCCGACCCTCGAGGCGCTCGCCCGCCGGGGCATCCCCGTGGTGGTGGTCGAGGGCCACGAGCTGTCCGGCGTCGTCACCGTCGGCATCGACGACCGGGGCGGCGTCGCCGAGCTCGCCGCCCACCTGCGCGATCTCGGCCACCGCCGGGTCGCCACCGTCACGCTGCCCTTCGGCCCGGAGCGGCAGGGCGGGCTCGCCGACCTCGCGCGCCGGGAGCAGATCGCCTGGAGCATCCCGCGCCGCCGCCTGGAGGGCCTGCTGGACGCCGGCGTCGAGCCCGTCGGGGTCTACGAGGCCCCGGCCTCGCTGGTCGAGCACGGCAGCGCCGCCGCCCGCGCGCTGCTGTCGGGACCGCCGGAGACTCGGCCGACCGCCGTCGTGGCGCAGTCCGACATGCTCGCCGCGGGCGTCGTCCTCGGCGCGCGCGAGCTCGGCCTGCGGGTGCCGGAGGACGTGTCGGTCGCCGGCTTCGACGGCCTCGACCTGCCGTGGCTGGCGCCGGACACCCTGACCACCGTCGTCCAGCCGATCGCCGAGAAGGGCGCGACCGTGGGCCGGGTCATCCAGGCCGTGCTGGCCGGCGAGCACCCCGCGGACGACGTGCTCCCGGTGTCGCTGCGGGTGGGCACGACGACGACGGCGGCGCCGGGCGCCTGATGAGCCGCGCCCCCTCGGGGCCGGGCGTCAGGAGAGGCGGACGAGCACCTGCGCCTTGGCGAGCACGCGGGCGCCGGCCGCGGTCACCGTGAGGTCGACCCGGCCCGTGCCGGTCCCCGCGTCGAGCGCGCCGACCGTGGCGACGACCTCGACGGTCGCGGCACCCGGGTCGGGCACCGGCACCGGGCGGGCGAACCGCGTCTGGTAGTCCAGCACCGCGCCGGGGTCGCCCAGCCAGTCGGAGACCACGCCGACGGCCGCGCCCATCGTCCACATGCCGTGCGCGATGACGCCGGGCAGGCCGACCTCGGTCGCGAACCGCTCGTTCCAGTGGATCGGGTTGAAGTCGCCGCTGGCGCCGGCATACCGGACCAGGCGGGACCGGTCGACCTCGATCGCGCGGCGGCCGACCTCCTGGCCGACCGTCAGGTCGGCGAGCGCGGGCAGGGCCATCAGGCGTCCTCCCCCCGCACGGCGAGCGTGGACGTCACCGTCGCGACGGGCTCGCCGTCCTCCGCGGCGATCACCGCGCGGGTCGTCACCATCGACAGACCGGCGCGCTCGGTGATCGCGTCCACGTGCAGCTCGGTGACCAGGCGGTCGCCGGCGTGGATCGGGCGGTGGTGCAGGAAGCGCTCGTCGGCGTGCACGACGCGGCTGAAGTCGATGCCGGCCTCGGCGTCGGCGATCAGCTGGGCCTCGGCGCGCTGCGCCACGACGACGGCGAACGTCGGCGGCGCGATCACGTCGGGGTACCCGAGTGCTCGCGCCGCGTCGACGTCGGTGTGGGCCGGGTGCGTCGCCCCGACCGCCTCCGCGAACTCGCGGAGCTTCTCGCGGCCGACCTCGTACGCCTCGTTCGGCGGGTACGCGCGTCCGGCGTACGCAGGGTTGACGGCCACGGGGAGGTCGCTGAGGTCAGCGGGTCTCGCGGTGGACCGTGTGCCGGCCGTCGCGCGGGCAGAACTTCTTCATCTCGAGCCGGTCGGGGTCGTTCCGACGGTTCTTCTTCGTGATGTAGTTCCGCTCCTTGCACTCCGTGCAGGCGAGCGTGATCTTCGGACGGACGTCCGTGCTCTTGGCCATGGTCTGCCACCTCTCGCGCTCGAAGCGCTTGCGATCTGCGTCGTCACGCGCCGGCGGACGCGCGATTGGTCACTGCTGGTAGCGGGGGCGGGGTTCGAACCCGCGACCTCACGATTATGAGTCGTGCGCTCTCACCAACTGAGCTACCCCGCCTCGGGTGCGCACGCCGGCCAGGAGGTGATCCTGACCTGCGGCACACCACAGAGCCCCGAACGGGATTCGAACCCGTGACCTCTTCCTTACCAAGGAAGTGCTCTACCACTGAGCTATCGGGGCAGCGCGGACCAGGCTACACGGTGCCCCCGGCCGGTGCGAAATCGGCCCCG
>JAPSIJ010000145.1 GCA_031178805.1 Cellulomonas sp.
CATCGTGGCGCCGACCTCGTCGAGCAGCCCGCGCTGGCCGGGGGCGAGCAGGTCCAGCAGCGAGCGCGGCCCGCGGCGGGGCCCGCCGGCCGGCTCCCCCGCGGCCCGGTCGTCGCCGTCGCCCGCGTCGTCGTCCGCGTCCGCGTCCGCGTCCGCCAGCAGCGTGCCCACCCGCTCGGCGAGGTGCCCGGCGAGCCACGGCGCGGCGGCGAACTGCAGGGCGTGCGTCTGCTCGTGCAGCGTCACCCAGAGCCGGAAGTCGGCCGGGTCGACGCGCAGCGACCGCTCCACCGCGAGCACGTTGGGGGCCACGAGCAGCAGCGTGCCGCGGCCGGACCACGGGTCGTACTGCCCCAGCACCGCACCGGACAGCAGGCCGAGCAGCGCGGCGACCTCGCCGGCCCCGGCGGTGCCCCGCAGGCCGCGGGCGGCCGGCACGCCGGCCCGCTCCGCGAGGCCGCGCAGGGACCGCACGTTCGCGCGCGCCCAGGACGACCGGTCGACCACCCGGACGTCGAGCCCGGGGTCGACGGGGCCGAGCCGGCTGATCCGGGCGACGTGCTCCGCGGCCACCGGCGCGGCAGCACGCAGCGCGGCCACCAGGTCCTCGCGCTCGGCGCGGGTCGCCGGCGGCCCCGCCCGCACCGCCCGGGCGGCGAGCGAGGCGGCCAGGTCCCAGTCCACGGCCGGCTGCATCGCCCCACGGTAGCCAGCCCGGGGCGCGGACGGCGCCCCGGCGGCGGTCACGGCGCGGTCACCCGCGGCAGCCGCACCCCGCGAGCTGCGTGACGAAGCCGTCGATCGCCTGCCGCGGCTGGTACTGGCCGACCGCGCCGGTCTGGTCCGCCATCACCACGAACAGCAGCATCCGGCCGTCCGCGTCGACGACCTGCCCGGCCAGCGACGTCACGCCCGCCAGGCTGCCGGTCTTGGCGCGGACGAGGCCCGTGCCGGCGCCGGAGGTGAACCGGTCGGACAGCGTCCCGGTGAGCCCGCCCACCGGCATGCCGGTGCCGATCTCCCGCAGCTCCGGGTGCGCCGGGTCCACGACGAGGCGCAGCAGCCCGAGCAGCAGGTCCGGCGGCAGCGCCGAGCCCTCCGCCAGCCCGGAGGCGTCCGCGAGCCGGGCGCCGGCGGTGTCCACCCCGAGCGTGCCGGCGGTGCGCAGCACGGCCTGGGTGGCGCCCTCGAAGCTGCCGGGCAGGTCGAGCTCCAGCGCCACCAGGCGCGCGACCACCTCGGTGATCGTGTTGTCCGAGGTGTCCAGGAAGTACTGCGTGACCTCGGCGACCGGCGCCGACGACACGACGCCGAGCACGTCGCCCGTCGCGGGCTCCCGCACCCGGGTCGGCGTGCCGGTCACCGTGATGCCGAGCTCGCCGAGCCGTGCGGCGAGCTCCGTGGCGGCGTGCATCGCCGGGTCGGTGCGCCGCGGCGGGTACTCCCCGGCGGAGATCTTCGCGACGTCCACCGCGACGGGCGCCACGGGGGCGACGAAGCCGTTGGTCACGTCCGACGCCGACCAGCCCGGCGACAGGGCCGGGCCGGAGAACAGGGTGTCGTCCAGCGCGAGGGTCACGGTGTCCCGGCCCGACAGCGTCAGCCGGGTGGCCACCTGCGCGGCCAGGTCCGCGAGGCCGGCGCGGCCGTTCACGGCGTCGGGGTCCCCCGCGCCCGCGGCGAGCATCATGTCGCCGCCGCCGACGAGCACCACCTGGTCGCCGGGGCCCTGCCGGACGGTGGTGTCGAGCGTGCGGTCGGCGCCCAGCGCCGTCATCGCCGCCACGCCCGTCACCAGCTTGGCCGTCGAGGCGGGGGTGCGCGCCTGGTCCGGGGCGTTGCTGCCGAGCACGTCGCCGGTGAGGCCGTCGGCCACGACCACCCCGACGGCCGGCCCGAGGCGGGGGTCGGTCACGAGGCCCTGCACCAGCGCCTGCACCTGCGCGGCCCCCGGCACCGCGGCGGCGGCGTCCAGGTCCGCGAGCACCTGGGCGCCGGTGCCGACCGTGGTGGCGCCGGGCGCGTCGGGGAACGGCGCCGCCGGCGCGGGCTCCGGGGCCAGCGTCACCACGCCGGGCACCACGTCGTAGGCGTCGGCGGTGGCGTACGCCCCGCCCGCCAGCACGACCACGAGCGCCGACACGCCCACGACCCGGCCCACGCGCGCCACCGGTCCACCCCGCTCTCGTCCGACCCTCCGGCACCGTGCGATCCCCGCCCGGTGCGTCCGTGCGTCACACTAGGGCTTCGAGCGCGACGGGCCGTCACCCGCCGCGGGTATCAGCTGCCCGACCCGGGCGCGCAGACGGCCGGGGCGGCGACGAAGGAGCGGGTGTGGAGTTCGACGTCACGATCGAGATCCCCAAGGGCCAGCGGAACAAGTACGAGGTGGACCACGCGACCGGCCGGATCCGGCTGGACCGCATGCTGTTCACCTCGACGCGCTACCCGGACGACTACGGATTCATCGACGGCACGCTCGGCGAGGACGGCGACCCCCTCGACGCGCTCGTGCTGCTGGAGGAGCCCACGTTCCCCGGCTGCCTGATCCGCTGCCGCGCGCTCGGCATGTTCCGCATGCGCGACGAGGCCGGCGGCGACGACAAGGTGCTGTGCGTCCCGACCGGTGACCAGCGCGCCGCCTGGCGCCAGGACATCGACGACGTCTCGGACTTCCACCGCCTGGAGATCCAGCACTTCTTCGAGGTCTACAAGGACCTGGAGCCCGGCAAGTCCGTCGAGGGCGCCCACTGGGTCGGCCGCACCGAGGCCGAGGCCGAGATCGAGCGGTCGCGCCAGCGCGCGATCGACGCGGGCTACGACCAGCACTGACGGTCCTCCGCACGACGAGAGCCCCGGCGCGCACGGCGCCGGGGCTCTCCTCGTCCTGCCGCGGGGTCAGACCCGGCCGGCGTACGCCATCGTGTTGGCGTAGCGCATCGGGCTGATCCGCACCGTCTTGCCCGGGCTCGGCGCCTCGATGATCTGGCCGTTCCCGATGTACATGGCCACGTGGTAGACCGACGAGGCGTCGTTCTTGTTCGAGCCCCAGAACACCAGGTCGCCCGGCTGCAGCTGGCTGTAGCTGATCTTCGTCACCTGGCGGTACTGGTCGCGGGACGTGCGGTTCAGGCTGACGCCCGCCGCCCGCCACGCGCCCTGGGTCAGGCCGGAGCAGTCGTACCCGTTCGGGCCCGTCCCGCCCCACACGTAGGGCAGGCCGATCCGGCCCTTGGCCCACGCGATGGCGGTGCTCGCCGAGCTGGGCGGCGGGGCCGGCGTGCTGACCGGCGGCGGGGCCGGCGTCGACACCGGCGGCGCGGCCGGGGTGCTGGGCGCCGCCGGGGCGGCCGGCGCCGGCGTGCTCGGGGCCGCGGGGGCGGCCGGGGCCGGCGTGCTCGGCCGGGACGGCGTCGCCGCGGGGGTGCTCGGGCTCGCGGGGGCGGAGGTGGACGGGCCGGCCGCCGAGGTGCTCGGCGCGGGCGCCTCGGTCCGCTCGGCCTGGGCCGCCGCCTCGGCGCGCTGCCGGCGCTCGGCGTCGATCTGGTCCTGGCGCTGCTGCTCGACCTCGGCGCTGGTGCTGCGCGCCGCGGCGAGCTGCACGATCAGCCCCTGCCGCTCGGCCTGCGCGCCGGCGACCGCCGCGTCGGCGTCCTCCTGGGCCTGCGAGGCGGCCGCGAGGGCGGACTCCGCCTCGGCGGCCGCGGACTCCTGCGCGCGGGCGGCGGACTCGGCCGACTCCTTGAGCGTGGTGGCGACCTGCTGGGCGGCGAGGTAGCGCTGCACCGCCTCGTCGGCCTTGGTGCTGACGTGGGACAGGGCCTCGCTGCGCGCGACCACGTCCTGGAAGCCGTCCGCGGACAGCAGCGCCTGCACCGTGTCCATGGAGCCGCCGGAGCGGGCCGCCTCGCGGGCGATCGCCACCAGGGTGGACCGCGCCTCCTCCAGCTGCTCGGCCGCGGAGTCGTACTGCTCCGCCGCGCGGCCGGCCTCCGCCTGCGCGGCGGCCAGGTCGGCCTGGGCCTGCGCGTACGCCTCGCCCGCCTGCTGCACCGCGATCTCGGCGTCGTCGGCCTGCGAGCTCAGCTCGGCCAGGCGCACCTCCATCGAGGCGACCGCGCCGGACGCGCTGCTGACGGCCTGCTGGGCCTCGCGCACGTCCTCGTCGGTCACGTCGGGGTCAGCCAGCGCGACACCGCCCGCGGGCACCAGGAGCACCGCCGCCGTGATCACCGCGGCGGCGCTGCGCGCCACCCGCGCTCGTCCGGTCGTCCGCACCACGTCCACCCTTCGTCGTCCACTCCCCCGCCGCCGGGCGCAGGGAGCGCGACGTGGCAGCGGGTACCGGTCCTCCGGCGTGCCCCGCGGGAACGCTACCCGCTGCATTCACAGAAGTGAACACCAGTCACACCGATCACACGAGTCACATCGGCGTGGTTCGGGAGGAACTGGACAAGTCGCCCCGGCAATCACCCGACCGGACCACGGAGACCCCCCGGCCGGGCAGCGCGGACGGGCCCCGCGGGCCCCCCGGCGGACGCCTCGTCCCGGATGCCGAGACGCTGGTTCCGCCAGCCGGACGGCGCTGCGTACCGTGGACGCATGTCCCGCCGAATGTGTCGCTGACCCGCGCACGCTCGGCTGTGCCCGCCGACCGGTCCCCACCGGCGCGCGGACCGGGTCCCCCGGCGACGACGACCGTCGCCCGCGGACCCGCCGGCACCGACGGACCGGCCCTCCCGGCACGACGCGCGTGCGCCCCGCCCCCACCCGCACGGCCCGCCCGTCCCCGCACCCGCCGCACCGCCGGCCCGCCCGCACCCAGGAGCCCGTCATGTCGCAGCAGCAGTGGTCCTTCGAGACCCGCCAGATCCACGCCGGCCAGGTGCCCGACGCCGCCACCGGCGCCCGCGCCCTGCCGATCTACCAGTCCACGTCGTTCGTGTTCCCCGACGCCGGGGTCGCCG
This sequence comes from Cellulomonas sp., assembly GCA_031178805.1. GTDB lineage: Bacteria > Actinomycetota > Actinomycetes > Actinomycetales > Cellulomonadaceae > Cellulomonas. The sequence goes on from JAPSIJ010000145.1 coordinate 4,968, forward strand.
CCGACCGGTTCGCCCTGAAGGACCTCGGCCCGATCTACACCCGGATCGGCAACCCGACGGTGCAGGCGGTCGAGGACCGCGTCGCGTCGCTGGAGGGCGGCGTCGGGGCGCTGCTGGTCGCGTCCGGCCAGGCCGCCGAGACCTACGCGATCCTCAACGTCGCGGAGGCCGGCAGCCACGTGGTCGCCAGCCCGAGCCTGTACGGCGGCACCTACAACCTGCTGCGGCACACGCTGCCCCGGTACGGCATCGAGACCACGTTCGTCACCGACCCGCACGACCCGCAGGCGTGGCGCGACGCCGTGCGGCCGGAGACCAAGGCGTTCTTCGCCGAGACCGTGCCGAACCCGAAGCAGGACGTCCTCGACATCGAGACCGTCGCCGGCGTCGCGCACGAGTCCGGCGTCCCGCTGATCGTGGACAACACCGTGGCGACGCCCTACCTGGTCCGGCCGCTGGAGTGGGGCGCCGACGTGGTGGTGCACTCGGCGACCAAGTACCTCGGCGGGCACGGGACGGCGATCGGCGGGGTGATCGTCGACGGCGGCACCTTCGACTACGGCGCGGACCCCGCGCGGTACCCGTCGTTCAACCAGCCGGACCCGTCCTACGACGGCCTGGTGTTCGCGCGCGACCTCGGCGCGGACGGCGCCTTCGGGGTGAACCTGTCGTACGTGCTGCGCGCCCGCGTCCAGCTGCTGCGCGACCTCGGCGCGGCGATCAGCCCGTTCAACGCGTTCCTGATCGCGCAGGGCCTGGAGACGCTGTCGCTGCGCATCGAGCGGCACGTGGCCAACGCCCAGCGGGTCGCCGAGTGGCTGGAGGCCCGCGACGACGTGCTGTCGGTGACCTACGCCGGCCTGCCGTCGCACCCGCAGTACGCGCTGGGCCGCAAGTACGCCCCGCGGGGCACCGGCGCCGTGCTGGCGTTCGAGCTCGAGGGCGGCGCCGCGGCCGGCCAGGCCTTCGTCTCCGCGCTGGAGCTGCACTCCAACGTGGCGAACATCGGTGACGTCCGGTCCCTCGTCATCCACCCCGCGTCCACGACGCACAGCCAGCTCACGCCCGAGGAGCAGGCGCTGTCCGGGGTCACCCCGGGCCTGGTCCGGCTCTCCGTGGGCCTGGAGGGGATCGAGGACATCCTCGCCGACCTCGACGCGGGCTTCCGCGCCGCCAAGGCGGCCTGAGCCGCCCCGTGACCC
>JAPSIJ010000146.1 GCA_031178805.1 Cellulomonas sp.
GCGACAACCTCGTCGAGGAGATCGAGATGCTCGGCCCCGTCCGCCTCTCGCAGGTCGAGGAGGCGCGGGCGGCGATCGTGCAGATCATCCGCCGGCTGGAGGAGACCGGTCAGATCATCGTGCGGCGCGAGGGCGAGGACGAGTTCGTTGCCTGACCTCGACTTCGTCCCGTTGCCGCGCACGGCGTCCGCCACCACCGGCCCCGCCGCCGCGACCAGCCGTGCCGCGGTGCCCGGCCGCGCCGCGGTGCCCGCCGCTGCCCTGCCCGCCGCTGCCGTGCCCGCCGCCGCCGTGGCGGCCGGGTCGGCGCCCGCGGTGCGCCCCGCGCTGCTCGCCGACCTGTCGGCCGCCGCGGCGCCCGTCGGCACCGTCGACCTGGCGCGCAGCGCCGGCTACGCGGCCGGGTACGCCGCGGGCTTCGCTGCCGGGGCCCGACGCGCCGCCGTGCACGCCGAGGCGCAGGCCCACGCCGTGCGTGACCGCGCCGCGGGTGCGGAGGCCGAGCGTGCCGCCCGGCACGCCGCCGCCGTCGCCGCCCTGGACGCGGCCGCCGCGGCCGCGCAGCGACGCGTGGAGCCGGTGCTCGACGACTGCCTCGACGCGGTGCACGCCGCCGCCGTCGAGCTCGCCGTCGCACTGCTCGGCGTCGAGCTGTCCGACGCCGGCCGGTCCGCCGCGGCCGCCGTGGCGCGCGCCCTCGCGGTGCGTCCCGACGTGGACCCCGTCGCGGTCCGCCTGCACCCGAGCGACGTCGGCGTGCTGACGACGCTCGACCGCACGCCGCTGCCGGCGTCGGTGCGCGTCGTGGCCGACGCCGCGCTGCAGCCGGGCGACGCCGTCGCCGAGCACGCCGACGGCCACGTCGACGCCCGCCTCGAGACGGCGGTCGCACGTGCGCGCGCCGCCCTGGGGCTCGCATGAGCACGGCGCTGACCGCGCCTCCGGCCGTGCCGGGCGCCCCCGTGCGGGCACGGGACGCGTGGCGCGCGGCCGTGGCCGCGGCGCGCCCGGAGAGTGTCGGGGCCGTGCGGGCCGTCGTCGGCCTGTCCGTCGAGGTGGCCGGCACGGCGGCGGCCGTCGGTGAGCTCCTGCTGCTGGGCGAGGGCCGGGAGACCCTGCCCGCCGAGGTCGTCGCGACGTCCGGCGGGGGCCTGCGCTGCATGCCGCTCGGCCCGACGCAAGGGCTGCGCGCCGGCGACCCGGTGCGCGCCCTGGGCCACGGCCTGCGCGTCCCGGTCGGACGCGGCCTCCTCGGGCGTGTGCTCGACGGGCTCGGCCGTCCGATCGACGGGCGCGGACCGCTCGCCGCCGACGCGTGGGTGCCGCTCGACGGCCGCGCCCCGCACCCGCTGCAGCGCACCCGTGTCGACACCCCGCTGCCCCTCGGCGTGCGCGTGCTCGACTCGTTGGTCAGCGCGGGCCGGGGCCAGCGCCTCGGGCTGTTCGCCGGCTCCGGCGTGGGCAAGTCGAGCCTGCTGTCGATGATCGCCCGCGGCACGGAGGCCGAGGTGTCGGTCATCGCCCTCGTCGGCGAGCGCGGCCGCGAGGTGCGGGAGTTCCTCGAGGACGACCTCGGCCCCGAGGGCCTGGCGCGTTCCGTGGTCGTCGTCGCGACGTCGGACGAGCCGCCGCTCGTGCGCCTGCGCTCGGCGTTCGTGGCGACGCGCATCGCGGAGCACCTGCGCGACGGCGGGTCCCACGCGGTCCTCATGATGGACTCGCTGACGCGCGTGGCCATGGCGCAGCGCGAGATCGGCCTGTCGGTGGGGGAGCCGCCCGCCACGCGCGGCTACCCGCCGAGCACGTTCGCCCTGCTCGCGCAGCTGCTCGAGCGGGCCGGCACGGGCCCCACCGGGTCCGTGACCGGTCTGTACACGGTCCTCGTCGACGGCGACGACCACAACGAGCCGGTGGCCGACGCCGCGCGCTCGATCCTCGACGGGCACGTCGTGCTCGACCGCCGGCTGGCGGTCGCCGGGCACTTCCCGTCCGTCGACGCGCTGGGGTCGGTGAGTCGCGTCGCGTCGCGCGTCACGACGCCGCAGCAGCGCGCCGACGCCACGCGGCTGCGCGCCGTGATGGCGGCGCGGCGCCAGGCCCAGGACCTGATCGACGTCGGCGCGTACGTCGCGGGCTCGAACCCGCTGGTGGACACCGCCGTGACGAACGCCGACGCGATCGACCGGTTCCTGCGCCAGGGCATGGACGAGGCCGCGCCCGCGGACGACTCGTGGCAGCGCCTGCGCGCGCTCGTGCAGGGGATGGGGGAGTCGTGAGCCGTTCCTTCCCGCTCGCCGGTCTGCTGCGCCTGCGGGCGCTCGCGGAGGACCGCGCCGCCGGTGCGCTCGCCGCGGCGCGGCGCGAGCAGCGCAGCGCCGCCGACCGCGCCGGGCGCACCACGGACGCGCTGGGCGCCTGGCGCCCGCCGCACGAGTCCGACCACGCGGCGTGGCAGGCGGCCGTCGCGGCGCGCGTCGCGCTCTCGTCGCTGCTCGTCGAGCAGGCGCACGTGGTGGCCCGGGCCGAGGAGACGGTGGCCCTGCGGCAGGAGGAGTGGTCGGCCGCGCGGACCCGCACGCGGGCGGTCGAGCGGCTGCAGGAGAAGCACGACGCCGCCGTGGCGACGGAGGAGGACCGGGCCGAGCAGCTCGCCCTCGACGAGGTCGCGGCACGGAGCACGGACCTCCCGAGCACCGGCGGCGCACCCGACGACACCACCGGAGGTGGCGCATGACCGTGGCACCCGTGACCACGACGCCCCGCGCCGGCGGGCCGGCCGCGTCCCACGCCCCGACGGCCGGCGGGTCCGCGGACCCCTTCGCCGACGTGCTCGCGCGGGCCGACGTCGGCGCACCGCAGCAGCCGTGGCGGCACGCCCCCCGGGCGGAGCAGGACGGCGCCCCCGCCACCGGCGGTGCGCAGGCCGGTCCGTCCACCGACGCCCGGTCGGGCGGTGGCACCCGCGCCAGCGGTCCCGCTACCCCCGGTGCCGCCGACGCGCCGGTACCGGCGACCGTGCCGGCCGACCTGCCCGCGCTGATGGCGCTCGCCGGCACGGCGGTGCCCGCCGCGCCGACCGTCCCCGCGGCCACCGACGCCGCAGCCACCGCACCCACCGGGACCGCACTGACCGGGACCGCACTGGCCGGGACCGCACTGACCGACGCCGCACCCACCGCCACCGGTCCCACCGGCACCGCACCGACCGCCGGCACCGCACCGACCGCCCGGGTCGCCGACGCGTCCGGGGCCGGCGCCGCCGGTCCGTCCGCCGCGGGCCTGCCGGCCGGGGGCGAGCCGCACCCGGTCGTGACGGCCACCGCGACCGGGGCGCCGGCCCCGCCGGCCGGCCAGGCCGTCCGGGCGCCTGCCGACGCCCCTCCCGCCGCCGGCGCGGGGTCCGCCGCGGCGGCACCACCGGCGGCGGACGCCGCGACGCCGACGACGGCCACGACCGCGGTCGCGACGCGCACCGCCGCGGCGACGGACATCGCCGCCGCGACCCCCGCGACGGCGACGACCGTGCCACCCGCCGCCGCGCCTGCCGGTGCACCGCTCGCGGCTGCCGCCGCCGCGCCGGCGGCCGAGGCCCCCGCACCGGCCCCCGCGCCGACGCACGTCCCGCTCGCCGAGCAGCTCGGCGCCCGCCTCCGGGCGGTCGGCGGTCTCGCCGCCGGGCGCCACGTGCTCACGGTGCCCGTGGACCCCGAGCAGCTCGGTCCGGTGCGCGTGGTCGCCCACATCTCCCCGGACGGTGTCCGCCTCGAGCTGGCGGGGGCCACGGACGCCGCCCGGGACGCGCTGCGTGCCGGCCTCGCCGACCTGCGGCGCGACCTCCAGCACGCCGGCCTGCGCGCCGAGGTCGGCCTCAGCGCGGGCGACGGCCGCGCGTCGGCCCAGGGCGGCGACGCCCGCACGGGACCCGACGCGCGCACCGGTCCCGACGACGGCGCCCGCCGCCCGCGCACGGCACCCGACGACCCCGCGGTGCCCCGGCCCACCACGGGCGGCGCCCACCCGCCCGCCCGCGACCACCGTCAGCCCGGCACCGCCGGCATCGACCTCGTCCTCTGACCCGGAGCGCCCCATGAGCATCGACGTCTCGTCCCTGACGAGCACCCGGACCACGGCCGCGGCCGGCACGCAGCCGTCCAACGAGCTGGACAAGCAGGCATTCCTCGAGCTGCTCGTCACCCAGCTGCGGTACCAGGACCCCAGCGCCCCCATGGACTCCTCGCAGCTCATGGCGCAGACCTCGCAGCTGACCACCATGGAGGCCCTCGTGGAGCTGTCCGGCACCCAGCGCGAGGCGTTCGCCCTGCAGATGCGGGCGTCCGCCGCGCAGCTCGTCGGCCGTGAGGTGACGTGGTCCGGTGACGACGGCGTGACCCGCACGGGCGTCGTCACGACCGTCTCCTACGCCGGCCCCGTGCCGACCGTCCGGGTCGGCGACACCGACCTGCCCCTCGACGCCGTCGCGACCGTCACCGCGCCCGGCACCACCCCGACCGCACCGACCACCCCCGCCGCCTGACGCGGACCACCGAAGGGACCTGACCCATGCTCCGCTCGCTCTTCTCCGGCATCAGCGGTCTGCGCAGCCACCAGACCATGCTCGACGTGACCGGCAACAACATCGCCAACGTCAACACGACCGGCTTCAAGTCCTCGCAGATCCAGTTCCAGGACACCCTCAGCCAGGTCGTCCAGAACGCCGGCGGCCCGCAGGCCGGCGTCGGCGGCACGAACCCCGCACAGGTGGGCCTCGGCGTGCGCGTCGCCGGCATCACCACGAGCTTCACGCAGGGCGCCTCCCAGCTGACGGGCCGCAGCACCGACATGATGATCCAGGGCGACGGCTTCTTCGTCGTCCGCAAGGGCACCGAGACGTTCTACACGCGCGCCGGCTCGTTCGACTTCGACGCGACCGGCCAGATGGTGCTGCCCGGCGAGGGTGCGCTCGTGCAGGGCTGGGCCGCCGTCAACGGCGTCGTGGACACGAACGGCCCGCTGGTCGACCTCGGCGTGCCCGCCGGGGCCGTCATGAACGCGGTCGCCACGCGCAACGCCGCGTACAAGGGGAACCTCGACGCGTCCGCGGCCGACGGCACCACGCTGACGCGGGTGGTCACGGTCTACGACAGCACGGGCGTGGAGCGGGACCTCCAGCTCACGTTCACCAAGGCGGCGACCGGCTGGTCCCTCGGCGCCACGGACGGCACCGCCACGGTCCCCGCGACGCCGCTGACCTTCGACGCGAACGGCCGGCTGACGGCCCCGACGGCCCTCACGGTGGGCGGCGTCGCCGTCGACCTCGCCCGCATCACCGGGTTCGCCGGTCTCGAGAACGTCACCGCCGACACGCAGGACGGCCAGGCCGCCGGTGTGCTGCAGTCCTTCTCGCTCAACGCGGACGGCACGATCGTGGGCTCGTTCTCCAACTCGCTGAAGCAGGTCGTCGGCCGCATCGCGCTCGGCGGGTTCACCAACCCGGCGGGTCTGGAGAAGGCCGGCGGGTCGCTGTTCCGCACGACCGTGAACTCGGGGGAGGCGCAGCTGGGCGCCGCGGGCCAGGGCGGCCGCGGCACCCTCGCGGGCGGCATGCTGGAGATGTCGAACGTCGACCTCTCCAGCGAGTTCACCAGCCTGATCATCGCCCAGCGCGGTTTCCAGGCGAACTCCCGCGTCATCACCACCTCCGACGAGCTGCTCCAGGAGCTCGTCAACCTCAAGCGCTGACGCGGCTGACGACGGGGAGCTGACCGGTCATGGAAGGCATCGCCGCGATGGCGGCACGGGTGGCGGAGATCCGCCAGATCGTCGGGACGCCCGTCACGGCGACCACCGCCACGGTGTCCCGGTCGACGACCACGGGTGCCTCCGGCGCCGCGTTCGCGGCGGTGCTGGCGGACCAGGTGGCGGCCACGCCGGGCGCGGCCGCCGCCCCCGCGGTGCCGTCACCGTCCGCCGGGCTCGACCTGAGCCCGTCCTCGGTGCGCCGCATCAACGGCGACCCGCTCCCGCGTGCGCTGGCCGGCCACGAGAACGGCCGGCTGCCCGACGCGGCGCTCACCCGCGTGGGCGACACCGGGCACCGGCTGTTCGCCCCCGCGG
>JAPSIJ010000147.1 GCA_031178805.1 Cellulomonas sp.
GCGGCGGCCAGCGCGGCGAACGCCCGGTCGACGCGGTCCACGGCGGCGGGGGCGGTGGTCGTGGCGGTCATCGCTGCTCCTCGCGGGCCATCATCAGGGTCATCTCCAGGGCCGCGGCGGCACGCTGCATCACGACCTCGCGGGACGCGCCGACGTGGGCGCGCAGCGCCTCCAGCGCCTGCGGCAGCCGGTCGCGGACGACGAGCTCGGCGATGCCGATGTGCTCGGAGACGGTCGCCGCCATCCGGTCGTCGGTCAGGTAGTCGTACATCCGCACCGCGCGGATCCGGCGGTTGGTCTGCGCCAGCGCCTGGGACAGCGCCGGGTTCCCCGACGCGTCCAGCAGCGTCGCGTGGAACCGCTCGTCCTGGCTGACGAACCCGGCGTCCGGGTCGGGCCGGTCCTCGCGGAAGGCGTACCAGCGCTCCAGCTCGGCCTCCAGCAGCCGGCGGTCGTGCCGCACCGTCGGGTCCTCGAGCGCCCGGGTCAGGCCGCGCAGCTCCAGGGTGATCCGCAGCTCGTACAGGTCCGTCAGCTCGTGGAAGCTCGGCACGTACAGGTGCAGGCCGCTGTCGCGCTTCACCACGATGCCGTCGGCCTGCAGCCGGGCCAGCGCCTCGCGGACCGGCGTCCGGGACACGCCGAGCCGGTCGGCCAGGCGCTCCTCGGTCAGCCGCTCGAACGGGGAGACCCGGCCGCTCATCAGCTCGTCGCGGAGCGTCAGGTACACGTGCTCGCGGCGGGAGGCCGCGGGTGCGACCGGTGCGGCCGGTGCGGTGGCCGCGTCCGGGCCGGCCGGCGCCGGGGCGCCGGACCCGGGGACGAGGGGTGTGCTCATGTCTGTATACAGAACCGGGTCCGTGTTTCCGCAGGCAGCCGGGTTGTGTTGCGATCCGGTGACATGTCCGGCGGGTCCCGGCAGCTGCTCACCGCGCCCGCGCGCGCGAGGCGGCGGGGGTCGCCGGGGTCGTCCCGGGGGTGGCCCCGGGGGCGCGCGGGGGTGGCGCAGGGGCCGTCCTCGGGCCCGTGCCGGGACGGCGGCGGGGGCGACACGCCGACGCGTCGCGACACGCCGGGGCGGTGTGGGCTCCGGCACGTGGGCCACCGGCGGCCGGCGTGCGGCGGGTGAACCCGTCGTCCACATGTGCACCCACATGTGGGCGGATCTGGGGACGCCTGTGGATGAACGCGCAGGCCGTGCGGCCCGTCAGCACGCGGCCCGCGGGCGGGTGTGTGTCAGTGGTCGGGCCTAGCCTGTGGATGAGATCGGACAGCCCCGCGTCGTGCACAGCCTGTGGAGAACGACACGGGTGTAACACCAGCCCTAGTGGTCTCTTGCCGGGCGCACCACTAGGTGTAGTGTCGTGGCACGCCGCTCGACGTGGGGTCCGCAGTACCGGACGACCCGCCCGCAGCGGCCCGAGAACAGCACCACCAGCAGACTCAGCAGTGCGGGGCGGGCGCGGGGGCGCACGTACCAGCCAGGCCTTCAGGGAGACACCGATGACCATCACCGTCTACAGCAAGCCCTCGTGCGTCCAGTGCAACGCGACCTACCGCGCCCTGGACAAGGCGGGCCTGCAGTACGAGGTGGTCGACATCACCGAGGACGCCGACGCGCGTGACTACGTGATGTCCCTCGGCCACCTGCAGGCCCCGGTCGTGGTGGCCGACGGCCAGCACTGGTCCGGCTACCGCCCCGACCAGATCAAGGCGATCGCCGACCGCGCCGCGGTCACCGTCGCCTGACGCGGCCGAGCACCGCCCGGGCGACCGGGCGGTCCGGTCGCACCGGTCCACGATCCGACCGCCGGCGAGGGGGAGAGGGCGAGCGATGAGCTCCCTGGTCTACTTCTCCAGCGTCTCGGAGAACACGCGCCGCTTCGTCGACAAGCTCGACATCGACGCGACGCGCATCCCGCTCCGTCCCACGGAGCCGTTCCTCCACGTCCAGGACCCCTACGTGCTGGTGGTCCCGACGTACGGCGGCGGCAACGAGGGCGGGGCGGTCCCGCGCCAGGTCGTCAGGTTCCTGAACGACCCGGCCAACCGTTCCCTGATCCGCGGCGTCATCGCGGCGGGGAACACCAACTTCGGCGCTGCCTACTGCATCGCCGGGGACATCATCGCGGCGAAGTGCCAGGTCCCGTACCTGTATGCCTTCGAGCTCATGGGAACGACCGAGGACGTCAGGCGCGTCCGAGAGGGATGGGGACGGTTTTGGCAGCGACACTCACAGATGCCGGCGTGACGGACGCGACCGAGGTCATCACCATCACGCCCGAGATGGACTACCACTCGCTCAACGCGATGCTGAACCTCTACGGCGCGAACGGCGAGATCCAGTTCGACAAGGACCGGGAGGCGGCGCGGCAGTACTTCCTGCAGCACGTCAACCAGAACACGGTCTTCTTCCACGACCTGGGCGAGAAGCTCGACTACCTCGTCGAGCACAAGTACTACGAGCCCGAGGTCCTCGCGCAGTACGACCGCGAGTTCATCAAGCGGCTCTTCCAGCACGCGTACTCGAAGAAGTTCCGGTTCCAGACCTTCCTCGGCGCCTTCAAGTACTACACCTCGTACACGCTGAAGACGTTCGACGGCAAGCGCTACCTGGAGCGCTTCGAGGACCGCGTCGCCATGGTCGCGCTCGCGCTCGCCGAGGGCGACGAGACCTTCGCGCTGCAGCTCGTCGACGAGATCATCTCCGGCCGCTTCCAGCCGGCGACCCCGACGTTCCTCAACCTCGGCAAGGCGCAGCGCGGCGAGCCCGTGTCCTGCTTCCTGCTGCGCATCGAGGACAACATGGAGTCGATCGCCCGCGGCATCAACTCCGCCCTGCAGCTGTCCAAGCGCGGCGGCGGCGTCGCCCTCCTGCTCAGCAACATCCGCGAGCACGGCGCGCCGATCAAGCACATCGAGAACCAGAGCTCCGGCGTCATCCCCGTGATGAAGCTGCTCGAGGACTCGTTCTCCTACGCCAACCAGCTCGGTGCCCGCCAGGGCGCGGGTGCGGTCTACCTGCACGCGCACCACCCGGACATCATGCGGTTCCTCGACACCAAGCGGGAGAACGCGGACGAGAAGATCCGCATCAAGACCCTCTCGCTGGGTGTCGTCATCCCGGACATCACGTTCGAGCTCGCGAAGAACAACGAGGACATGTACCTGTTCTCGCCGTACGACGTCGAGCGCGTCTACGGCAAGCCGTTCGCCGACGTGAACGTCACCGAGAAGTACCGCGAGATGGTCGACAACGGCCAGATCCGCAAGCAGAAGATCAAGGCCCGCGACTTCTTCCAGACGCTGGCCGAGCTGCAGTTCGAGTCCGGCTACCCGTACATCCTGTTCGAGGACACGGCCAACAAGGCCAACCCGATCAAGGGCAAGATCACGCACTCGAACCTGTGCTCGGAGATCCTGCAGGTCTCGACGCCGTCGACCTTCAACGAGGACCTGTCCTACGCCGAGGTCGGCCGCGACATCTCCTGCAACCTCGGTTCGATGAACATCGCGCTGGCGATGGACTCGCCGGACTTCGGCCGCTCGGTCGAGACCGCGATCCGCGCCCTGACCGCGGTGTCCGACCAGACGGACATCGAGTCGGTGCCGTCGGTGAAGAAGGCGAACCGCGGCGGCCACGCCATCGGCCTCGGGCAGATGAACCTGCACGGGTACCTGGCGCGCGAGCGGATCTTCTACGGGTCCGAGGAGGGCCTGGACTTCACGAACATGTACTTCTACACGGTGGCGTACCACGCCATCCGTGCGTCCAACCTGCTCGCGCAGGAGCGGGGCCAGGCGTTCCTGGGCTTCGAGGACTCGAAGTACGCGTCCGGGGAGTACTTCGAGAAGTACGTCTCGCAGACGTGGGAGCCGAAGACCGCCCGGGTGCGCGAGCTGTTCGCCACCTCCGGCGTGCACATCCCCACGCAGGACGACTGGCGGGCGCTGGCGGAGTCGGTGCGCGTGCACGGCCTCTACAACCAGAACCTGCAGGCCGTGCCGCCGACGGGCTCGATCTCGTACATCAACAACTCGACGTCGTCGATCCACCCGATCGCGTCGAAGATCGAGATCCGCAAGGAGGGCAAGCTCGGCCGGGTGTACTACCCCGCGCCGTTCATGACCAACGACAACCTGGACTACTACCAGGACGCGTACGAGATCGGCTACGAGAAGATCATCGACACGTACGCCGAGGCCACGCAGCACGTGGACCAGGGCCTGTCGCTGACGCTGTTCTTCAAGGACACCGCCACCACGCGCGACATCAACAAGGCGCAGATCTACGCCTGGCGCAAGGGCATCAAGACGATCTACTACATCCGCCTGCGGCAGATGGCGCTCGAGGGCACCGAGGTCGAGGGCTGCGTCTCCTGCATGCTCTGACGTGAGCGGCGCCGGCCGGGCCCGAGGGCCCGGCTGGCGTCCCTCCGTGAGGGTGCAGGATGGTCAGCAGGACCCGCGGGCACGGCCCGCACCCGCCGCGGCGCACGCGGCACCGGACACGACATGGAGCAGTGATGGCCGAGAAGCTGAAGTTGGTCGACCGCGTGCAGGCGATCAACTGGAACCGCGTCGAGGACGAGAAGGACGTCGAGGTCTGGGACCGGCTCGTCGGGAACTTCTGGCTCCCCGAGAAGGTCCCGGTGTCGAACGACATCCAGTCCTGGGCGACGCTCACCGAGGCCGAGAAGCAGATGACCAGCCGGGTGTTCACCGGCCTGACGCTGCTCGACACCATCCAGGGCACCGTCGGCGCCGTGTCGCTGATCCCCGACGCGATCACGCCGCACGAGGAGGCGGTGTACACCAACATCGCGTTCATGGAGTCGGTGCACGCCAAGAGCTACTCCTCGATCTTCTCGACGCTGGTCTCCACCCGCGAGATCGACGAGGCGTTCCGCTGGTCGGAGGAGAACCCGAACCTGCAGCGCAAGGCCGAGATCGTCCTCGACTACTACCGGGGCGACGAGCCGCTCAAGCGCAAGGTCGCCTCGACCATGCTCGAGTCGTTCCTGTTCTACTCCGGCTTCTACGCGCCGATGTACTGGTCCTCGCGGGCCAAGCTCACCAACACGGCCGACCTCATCCGCCTGATCATCCGCGACGAGGCTGTGCACGGGTACTACATCGGCTACAAGTTCCAGAAGGGCCTCGAGAAGCTCACCGAGCCCGAGCGCCAGGAGCTGAAGGACTACACCTTCGAGCTGCTCTTCGAGCTCTACGACAACGAGGTGGAGTACACCCAGGACCTGTACGACCCCCTGGGCCTCACCGAGGACGTCAAGAAGTTCCTCCGGTACAACGCCAACAAGGCCCTGATGAACCTGGGCTACGAGGCGCTGTTCCCGCGGGACGAGACCGACGTCAACCCGGCGATCCTCGCCGCGCTGTCGCCGAACGCCGACGAGAACCACGACTTCTTCTCCGGCTCCGGCTCCTCGTACGTCATCGGCAAGGCCGTGAACACCGAGGACGAGGACTGGGACTTCTGAGTCACCCCTCCGCCTGACGCACCGACGCCCCGCCGAGCGACCGCTCGGCGGGGCGTCGTCGTCCGCGGCCAGGTGTCACCGGCACGGCGTACCGTCACGACGGTGACCTCCGTGCTGCTGCTCTCGCTCGGCCTCGGCGCCGTGCCCCCGTTCCTGGCCGCCCACGCCCCGACGGACCGGCCGCTGACGATCGGCTACGTCCCGGACGCCTCCCGCCCGTACGCGGACGCGCCGTTCGTCGCGGCCGAGCGCGAGCGGGTCGCCGCCCTGGGTCACGCGGTCGTCGACATCCCGCTGACCGCCGCCTCCGCGCAGGAGGTGGCCGCCGCCCTGGACGGCGTCGACGCCCTCTACGTCGCCGGCGGGAGCACCTTCGCCCTGCTCGACGCCCTGCGCACGTCCGGGGCCGACGCGGTGATCACGGAGCGGGTCCGGGCGGGCCTGCCGTACATCGGGCTGAGCGCCGGGTCGATCGTGGCCGGACCGAGCGTCGAGCCCGCGTCGCTGATGGACGACCCCGCCGACGCCCCCGGGCTGACGGACCTCCGGGGGCTCGGGCTCACGGACGCGGTCGTCGTGCCGCACGCCGACGGGAAGCTGCC
>JAPSIJ010000148.1 GCA_031178805.1 Cellulomonas sp.
ACGCCGCGGAGCTCGCCGCGTTCGCGCCCGAGGGCGCCGACGTGCCGACCTTCGACGTGCTGATGCTCGGCATGGGCCCGGACGGCCACGTCGCGTCGCTGTTCCCCGGCCACGAGGCGCTCGCCACGACCGGCGTGCCGACGGTCGGCGTGCACGGCTCCCCCAAGCCGCCGCCGGAGCGCGTCTCGCTCACGTTCGAGGCGATCGCCGCCGCGCGCGAGGTGTGGGTCGTGGCCGCGGGTGCCGAGAAGGCCGGCGCGGTCGCGTCCGCGCTCTCCGACGCCCCGGTGGAGCAGACGCCCGCGGCCGGGGTGCACGGCACGGAGGCGACGCTGTGGCTCGTCGACGCCGCGGCCGTCGCGGAGGTCGGCGCCGCGCCCGGCGCAGCCTGACCGGGCCGGCCCCGCGCACGACGAGGGCCCCGCGGCCGGGTGGCTGCGGGGCCCTCGTCACGGGTGGCGGCGCGGGGTCTAGCGGACCCCGCGGGTGCGGCGGGCGCGGAGCGCGGCCAGCGCCTCGTCCAGGATCGCCTCGCCGTCCTCGGCGGAGCGGCGCTCCTTCACGTAGGCCAGGTGCGTCTTGTACGGCTCGTTGCGGACCGGGGACGGCGGGTTCGCCTCGTCCTGGCCGGCGGGGAACCCGCAGCGCGGGCAGTCCCAGGTCTCGGGGGCCTCCTCGGCCGCCTCGGCGGCGAAGCTCGGCCGGGTCTCGTGGCCGTTCGCGCACCAGTAGGAGATCCAGATGCGCGGGGCCGCGTCGCCGCGCTCCGCCTCCCCCATCGGGCCCGCGCCGACGCGGGACCCGCGGATCGCACTTCCGCTCGCCATGACCGACTCCTCAGCTCACGCGCTCGACGAGGCCGAGCAGCACGATCACGACCGCCCACACCAGGGCGACGCCCACGGTGATCCGGTTCAGGTTGCGCTCGGCGACCCCGGAGCTGCCGGCGCTGCTGGTGATGCCGCCGCCGAACATGTCGGAGAGGCCACCGCCCTTGCCCTTGTGCAGCAGGACGAGCGGGACGAGCAGCAGGCTCGTGACCACCAGGAGGACCTGGAGGGCGATGGTGAGGGCTGTCACGGCGTGTCGGACTCTCTCGCTTCGTGGGGCCGTCCCGGGCGGGACGACGGTGGTGCAGGGTGGGACGCGGTACAGGGTAGGCGACGCCGGGGCGTCCGATCCAGCACGACAGGCCGCGTCGCGCGTCGCCGTCCTGCGGCGGGTCGGGGTGCGGGCGGCCCCGGAGGACCGCCCGCACCCGTCACCGGGCCGGCTCAGGCGCCGGCGTGCGCCCGGAACCGGGCGATCTTCGCGAACTCGTCGGCGTCGAGCGAGGCGCCGCCCACGAGGGCGCCGTCCACGTCGTCCTTGCCGATGATCTGCGCGGCGTTGCCGGACTTCACCGAGCCGCCGTAGAGCACGCGGACGGCGTCCGCGACCTCGGCCGAGTACAGCTCCGCGAGGCGGACGCGGATCGCCGCGCACACCTCCTGCGCGTCCTCGGGGGTGGCGACCTCGCCGGTGCCGATGGCCCAGACGGGCTCGTAGGCGACGACGACGGACTTGGCCTGCTCGGCGGTGACGCCGGCGAGCGAGCCCTCGAGCTGGGCCAGCGTGTACGCGACGTGCTCGCCGGCCTTGCGGACCTCGAGGCCCTCGCCGACGCACACGATCGGGACGATGCCCGCGCCGAACGCGGCGACGGCCTTGGCGGCCACGACCGCGTCGGACTCGCCGTGGTACTCGCGGCGCTCCGAGTGGCCCACGGCCACGTAGGTGGCGCCGAGCTTGGCGAGCTGCGCGGCGGAGACCTCGCCGGTGTACGCGCCGGACGCGTGCTGGGACACGTCCTGCGCGCCGTAGCCGAGCTCCAGCTTGTCGGCGTCCACCAGCGTCTGCACGGAGCGCAGGTTGGTGAACGACGGCAGCACGACGACCTCGACGTCCGAGAAGTCGTGCTTGGCGTCCTTGAGGGTCCACGCGAGCTTCTGGACCAGGTGCACGGCCTCGTGGTGGTCGAGGTTGAGCTTCCAGTTGCCCGCGATCAGGGGGGTGCGTGCCATGTCGTTCAGTCCTCCAGGACCGCGATGCCGGGGAGGGTCTTGCCCTCGAGGAGCTCCAGCGACGCGCCGCCGCCGGTGGAGATGTGGCCGAAGCCGGCCTCGTCGAAGCCGAGCCGGCGCACGGCCGCGGCCGAGTCGCCGCCGCCGACGATGGAGAAGCCGTCGGTGTCGACGAGCGCCTGCGCGACGGCCTTGGTGCCGGCCGCGAACGCCTCGAACTCGAAGACGCCCATCGGGCCGTTCCAGGCGATCGTCTTCGCGCCGAGGATGGCGTCGCGGAACAGCTCGCCCGACCGCGGGCCGATGTCCAGGCCCATCTTGCCGGCGGGGATCTGGTCGGCGGCGACGGTCTCGTGCGGGGCGTCGGCCGCGAACGAGTCGGCGGCGACGATGTCGACCGGCAGGACGATCTCGACGCCGGACTCCTGCGCCTGGGCGAGGTAGCCCTTGACCGTCTCGACCTGGTCCTCCTCGAGCAGCGAGGAGCCGACCTCGTGGCCCTGGGCCTTGAGGAAGGTGAAGACCATGCCGCCGCCGATGAGCAGCTTGTCGGCCTTGGTCAGCAGGTTCGCGATGACGCCGAGCTTGTCGGAGACCTTCGAGCCGCCGAGCACGACCACGTAGGGGCGCTCCGGGTCCTCGACGGCCTTGCGCAGCGCCTCGACCTCGGCGAGCACCAGGGTGCCGGCCGCGTGCGGGAGACGGAGCGCGACGTCGTACACGGACGCCTGCTTGCGGTGCACGACGCCGAAGCCGTCGGAGACGAACGCGTCGGCCAGCTGGGCCAGCTCGTCGGCGAGCTCGCCGCGCACGGCGTCGTCCTTGGACGTCTCGCGGGCGTCGAACCGGATGTTCTCGAGGAGGGCGACCTGGCCGTCCTGGAGCGCGGCGACCGTGGCCTTCGCGGACTCGCCGACGACGTCCTCCGCCAGCGTGACGTCCTGGCCGAGCAGCTCGCCCAGGCGCGCCGCGACGGGGGCCAGCGAGTACTTCGCGTCGGGCTCGCCCTTCGGGCGGCCGAGGTGGGCCGTGACGACGACGCGGGCGCCGGCGTCGACCAGGCGCTGCAGCGTCGGCAGCGCGGCGCGGATGCGGCCGTCGTCGGTGATGGTCGTGCCGTCGAGCGGCACGTTGAAGTCGGAGCGGACGAGCACGCGCTTGCCGCGCAGGTCGCCGAGGTCCTCGATGGTCTTCATGCTCTCCTACCTTGCTCGGTCAGGCCGCCGAGGGCGACCGGGTCTCGACATGGCAGCGTCCGCGGCACGCCGGGGTCGTGGACCGACCCCGGCGTGCGCGCGGACGCATGACCGTCGCTACGAACGGGTGGACGTCAGAGACGCTCGCCCACGTAGCTCGTGAGGGTGACGAGGGAGTTGGAGTAGCCCCACTCGTTGTCGTACCAGGAGACGACCTTGACCAGGTCGCCCGACACCTTGGTGAGCTTCGAGTCGAAGATGCTCTGGTGCGGGTCGGTGACGATGTCCGAGGACACGATCTCGTCGTCGACGTACGCCAGCACGCCCTTGAGCGGGCCCTCGGCGGCGGCCTTGACCGCGGCGTTGACCTCGTCGACCGTGACCTCGCGCGAGGCGGTGAAGGTCAGGTCGGTGGCCGAGCCGGTGATGGTCGGGACGCGCAGCGCGTAGCCGTCCAGCTTGCCCTTGAGCTCCGGGAGCACGAGCGCCACGGCCTTGGCCGCACCGGTCGAGGTCGGGACGATGTTCTGCGCGGCGGCGCGGGCGCGGCGGAGGTCCTTGTGCGGGCCGTCCTGCAGGTTCTGGTCACCCGTGTAGGCGTGGATCGTGGTCATGAGGCCACGCTCGATGCCGATCGAGTCGTTGAGCGCCTTCGCCAGCGGGGCGAGGCAGTTCGTGGTGCACGACGCGTTCGAGATGATGTGCTGCGTGGCCGGGTCGTACGACTCGTGGTTCACGCCGACGACGAAGGTGCCGTCCTCGTTCTTCGCCGGGGCGGAGATGATGACCTTCTTGGCACCGGCCTCGATGTGCGCCTTGGCCTTGGTGGCGTCCGTGAAGAAGCCGGTCGACTCGATGACGATGTCGGCGCCGAGCTCGCCCCAGGGCAGGTTGGCCGGGTCGCGCTCCGCGAGGGCGCGGATGTTCTTGCCGTCGACGATGATGTTCTCGTCGTCGAAGTCGACGCTCAGCGGGAAGCGGCCCAGCACGGTGTCGTACTTGAGCAGGTGCGCCAGCGTCTTGTTGTCCGTCAGGTCGTTGACGCCGACGATCTCGATGTCGGCGCCCGACGCCACGATGGCACGGTAGAAGTTGCGCCCGATGCGGCCGAAGCCGTTGATGCCGACCTTGATGGTCACTTGCCCTCCTCGGCACGCGCCGGCACCTGCCGGCACACACTGTTGCGGTGATGGACTGCGCACGCCGCTGTGCGCCCGGAAACGCCGTGGTCACACGATCTTGACCCGCTGGTGATCTCCGGATGGCACAGAGCCTATACCCGCGGGCAGGGTGGCGCAGGGACCTAGGTCTGCTCGCGACGCCGCGCGGCGTGGTGCGGCGCGGGCGGTCAGAGGTCGAGCAGGTCCGGGCTGAGGCCGGACTCGGTGTCCGGGATGCCGAGGTCCTGCGCGCGCTTGTCGGCGGTCGCCAGCAGCCGCCGGATCCGGCCCGCGACCGCGTCCTTGGTGAGCACCGGGTCGGCCAGCCGGCCGAGCTCCTCCAGCGACGCCTCCTTGTGCGCCAGCCGCAGCTGGCCCGCCTCGCGCAGGTGCTCGGGGACGTCGGCGCCGAGGATCTCGAACGCGCGCTCCACGCGCGCGCCGGCCGCGACCGCGGCGCGCGCCGACCGGCGCAGGTTCGCGTCGTCGAAGTTGGCCAGCCGGTTGGCGGTGCCGCGCACCTCGCGCCGGACCCGGCGCTCCTCCCAGACCAGCAGCGTGTCGTGCGCGCCGAGCCGGGCGAGCATCGCGGCGATCGCGTCGCCGTCCCGGATGACGACGCGGTCGATGCCGCGCACCTCGCGCGCCTTGGCCGGGATCTGCAGCCGGCGGGCCGCGCCGACCAGGGCCAGGGCGGCCTCCGGGCCGGGGCAGGTCACCTCGAGCGCGGAGGACCGTCCGGGCTCGGTGAGCGAGCCGTGCGCGAGGAACGCCCCGCGCCACGCCGCCTCGGCCTCGGCGGCGCCGGCCGCGACGATCTGCGGCGGCAGGCCCCGGACCGGCCGGCCGCGGTTGTCCAGCAGGCCGGTCTGCCGGGCGAGGGACTCGCCGTCCTTGACCACCCGGACCACGTAGCGGTTCCCGCGCCGCAGGCCGCCCCCGGACACGACGACGACCTCGGACGCGTGCCCGTACACCTCGGCGATCGCGGTGCGCAGCCGCCGGGCCGCGGCGCCGGTGTCCAGCTCCGCCTCGACGACGATCCGCCCGGAGATGATGTGCAGCCCGCCCGCGAACCGCAGGGTCGCCGAGACCTCCGCCTTCCGGCACGACGTCTTGTCGACCTGGAGCCGCGCAAGCTCGTCCTTCACCTGTGCCGTCAGAGCCATGCGGGTCATCCTGCCATCCCGGACGGGCGGTTCGTCCCTGCGCTCAGCGGGCCGGGCGGGACCGGCGCGCGCGGCGCGGGTCCGGGCCGACGTCGCCCAGGTGCCCCTCGACCACGTCGCTGATCGCCGCCGCCAGCCGCAGCGCGTCGTGCCGCGGGGTGCCGTCGCCGCGCCGCACCTGCCGCAGCAGCAGCCGGCCGCCCGCGGACTGGGTCCGGTCGGCGAGCTCGTCCACGTCCTCCACCGAGCCGGGGTCCGCGATCACGGCGTCGAGCCGCAGGTCCGGGGCGTGCTGCCGCAGCGCGTCGAGGTGCTCGCACGGCCCCATCCCCGCGGTCTCCTCGTCGCTGCTGAGGTTCAGCACGACGATCCGGCGCGCGGGCGTGCGGTGCAGCGCCTCGGCGAGGTCGGGGACCAGCAGGTGCGGGATGACGGAGGTGTACCAGGACCCGGGACCCAGGACGACCCAGTCGGCGGCCTCGAC
>JAPSIJ010000149.1 GCA_031178805.1 Cellulomonas sp.
GCGCAGGCGGCGTTCCTGCTGGGCAGCGCCACCGAGGCGCGCACGGAGCGGGTGCGCGCGCAGCTGTCCGCGATGGTGGCCGGCTGGGACGTGCAGCGGGTGGCCGCCGTGGTCGCGGCGAGCCTGCACGAGGCGGTCGGGCCGGTCGTGCACGAGGAGGCGCTGGAGCGCGTCCGGGCGCACCACGCGGCCGGGCAGGACGTCGTGGTGGTGTCGGCCTCCAGCGAGGAGCTGGTCCGGCCGATCGCCGGGATGCTGGGCGCGGACGAGGTGATCGCGAGCCGGATGGCGGTCGCCGACGGGCGCTACACCGGCCGGATCGCGTTCTACGCGTACGGCCCGGCGAAGGCGGTGGCGATGCGCGAGCTCGCCGCCCGCCGGGGCTACGACCTCGCGGCGTCCTCGGCCTACACCGACTCCGCCACGGACGCGCCGATGCTCGCCGCGGTCGGGCACGGGTACGTCGTCAACCCCGACCGGGCCCTGCGCCGCCTCGCGGCCCGGGAGGGCTGGACGCCGCTGGTGTTCCGCCGCCGGGCGCGGCTCCGGGGCGGGCGGCCGGACGGCCGGTGGGTCGCCGCGGCGCTCGGCGGGGTGGCGGTGCTGGCCGGGGTCGCGGTGCTGCTGCGCGCCCGCCGCCGACCGCTGGCTGGACCGGCGTCTCGCGCCTCGGACCACCGCGGCCACCCCAGCAGCGACTTCGCCGCGGGCTCTTCCCCCGGGGCCGCCACCGCGCTGTGATGGGCAGCACAACAGCACGACCCGAGGGAACCCACGCGCGACCCGTCCACGCATAGGACGCGTCGGGACCGGGCTCGAACCCGCCCCGACTGCTCATGTGCACGCCTGATACCCCTCGGGCCGTACCGTTCGGCCGACGGCGTCCTCCGGGGCGCCGTCGTTCGTGCCCGGGGCCACCGCGAGCGGGCAGCCGCGTCCTCAGCCCAGCCGGCCCGCCAGCACGGCGTCCGCCACGGCCCGCGCCTCCCCCGCGCCGGTGACTACGGCGTCGGCGCACGCGCCCAGCCACGCCGCGACGCCCTCCGGCGTGCCGGTGGCGAACCGCGCGGCGCCGGCGAGGTACGGGTTCGGCGCCGCGGCCCAGGCCACCTCGGGCGCGGCGGTCCCGGTCGGGTCCAGGCCCCGCGCGCAGAGCAGCAGCCGCGCCGCCGCCCGCGCGACGACCCCGTTGCCGGCGGTGAACGGGCGCAGGGCCAGCACCTCGCCGTGCACGACGGCCGCGACCACGAGCGCGGGGGCCGCGGTGGCGGCCACGGTGCGGCCGAGCAGGGTGAGCCGCTCGGCGACCTCGTCGCCGCCGGGCGCCGCGCCGAGGCCCGCGAGGTCGCGCGGGGCCGTGCCCGCCGCGCGGACCCGGCCGAGGTGCTCGTCGGGCAGCCAGCCCGCGGCCGCGGCGGTGTGCAGCCGGGCGAGCACCTGGGTCAGCGGGGGCAGCGCGGGTTCGCCCCGGCCGCCGAGGTCCGGGCGCCAGGCCGCCGCGAGCGTGGTGGCCCGCAGCGCGCCCGCGGCGACCCGCGCGGTGCCGTCGTCGCCGCCCGGCGCCCCGGTGGCGAGGGCGCGCACGGCGTCGAGCGGGACGCGGGCGCCGTCCACGGCGGCGCTGGCGCGAGCGGCGCGCAGGTCCGCCTCGGCCCGGACCTCGCGCCACCGGCGGCGGAACGCCTCGTGCCAGCGGAGCTCCTCGCACGCCGTCCGCGCCCGCTCCACGGCCGCCGCGGCGCCGGGCAGCCCGAGCAGCGGGGCGAGGGGGTCCCCGGCCGGGTCGGGGCGCGGCGGGAGGGTCGGCACGCAGGTCACCCTACGAGGGCGCGCGGGCGGGGCGGTGTGGCCGGTGGCGGGTGATCCGGGACACACTGACCCCATGGTCTCGACGCCGAGCGTGTCCTCATCCATCACCGCGCGACTGCAGGTGGAGGCCCGGCCCACGGCCGTCTCCGAGCTGACGTCCGCGATCGAGCAGACCGGGGGCATCGTCACCGCCCTCGACGTCACGGCCTCCGGGCACGAGCGGCTGACCGTCGACGTGACCTGCGCGACCAGCGGCGAGGAGCACGCCGCGCAGATCGTCACGGCGCTGCGCGGGCTGCCCGGCGTCGTCGTGGAGCGGGTCAGCGACCGGACCTTCCTCATGCACCTCGGCGGCAAGCTGTCGATCGAGTCCAAGGTCCCGCTGCGCAACCGCGACGACCTGTCGATGGCGTACACACCGGGCGTGGCGCGGGTCTGCGAGGCGATCGCCGCCCGCCCCGACGACGCCCGCCGGCTGACGATCAAGCGGAACACCATCGCCGTGGTGACCGACGGCTCGGCGGTGCTCGGGCTGGGCAACATCGGCCCGCTGGCCGCGCTGCCGGTGATGGAGGGCAAGGCGGCGCTGTTCAAGCGGTTCGCGGGGATCGACGCGTTCCCGCTGGCGCTGGACACCACCGACGTGGACGAGATCGTCGAGACGGTCGTGCGGGTCGCGCCGGTGTTCGCGGGGATCAACCTGGAGGACATCTCGGCGCCCCGGTGCTTCGAGGTGGAGCGGCGGCTGCGCGAGCGGCTGGACATCCCGGTGTTCCACGACGACCAGCACGGCACCGCGATCGTCGTGACGGCGGCGCTGACCAACGCCCTCAAGGTGGTCCGCAAGCAGATCGAGGACGTCCGGGTCGTGCTGTCCGGCGCGGGGGCCGCGGGCACCGCGGTGCTGAAGCTGCTGCTGGCCGCCGGGGTGCGGGACGTGGTGGTCGCCGACATCGACGGCATCGTGCACGCCGGGCGGCCGCTCGCGTCGCCGGAGCTGGAGTGGATCGCCGCGCGCACGAACCCGCGGGGGGTCACCGGCCGGCTGCAGGGGGCGCTCGCCGGGGCGGACGTGTTCATCGGGGTCAGCGCGCCGAACATCCTCACCGGCGAGGACCTCGCGACGATGGCGCCGGACTCGGTGGTGTTCGCGCTCGCCAACCCGCGCCCGGAGGTGGACCCGGTGGTCGCCGCGCAGCACGCCGCCGTCGTCGGCACCGGCCGCAGCGACGTCGCCAACCAGATCAACAACGTGCTGGCGTTCCCCGGGGTGTTCCGGGGGCTGCTCGACTCGCGCTCGCACGTGATCACCGACGCGATGCTGCTCGCGGCGGCGCGCGCGCTGGCCTCGGTGGTGACGGACGAGGAGCTGAACCCCGCCTACATCGTCCCCAGCGTGTTCCACCCGGACGTCGCCTCGACGGTGGCGACGGCGGTCGCGCAGGTGGCGGGCGCGGGCCAGCCGCGCGCGGACACCGGCGCCGTCGCGGTGGTGCCCGTCCCCGGGATCTGACCGGCATCCCACCGGGCTCCGACCCCCGGTCGCCCCCGGGGCCGCCCGTAGGATCGGGGGGTGCAGTGCCACCACTTCGACGCCGCGCGGTGCGGGTCCTGCACCCTGATCGAGCAGCCCTACGCCCAGCAGCTCGCCGCCAAGCAGGAGCGGTGCGCGGAGCTGCTGGCGCCGTTCGGGCCGATCGACTGGCAGGCGCCGGTGGCGAGCCCGGAGAGCGGGTTCCGGAACAAGGCGAAGCTCGCGGTCGGCGGCACGGTGGACGCGCCGACGCTCGGCATCCTGGACCCCGGCGGCGTCGGGGTGGACCTGCGGGACTGCGGCCTCTACCCGGCCACGCTGCAGGCCGCCCTGCCGACGGTCGCCGAGTTCGTCACGCTGGCCCGGCTGGTCCCGTACGACGTGCCGACCCGGCGCGGCGAGCTGAAGTACGTGCTCGTGACCGAGTCCCCGGACGGCGAGCTGATGCTGCGGTTCGTGCTCCGGTCGACCGAGGCGCTGCCCCGGCTGCGCAAGCACCTGCCGTGGCTGCTCGCGGCGCTGCCCCGGGCCGTGGTGGTGTCGGCGAACCTGCTGCCCGAGCACAAGGCCGTGCTGGAGGGCGAGCAGGAGATCGTGCTGACCGAGCGGTCGACGCTGCGGATGCGCGTGAACGAGGTGGAGCTGCACCTGCGGCCGCAGAGCTTCTTCCAGACCAACACCGCCGTCGCCGCGGCGCTGTACCGGGTCGGGCGCGAGTGGGTCGACGCCGCGGCCCCGCGGTCGGTGTGGGACCTGTACTGCGGCGTCGGGGGCTTCGCGCTGCACGTCGCCCGGCCGGGCCGGACGGTCGTCGGCATCGAGACCAGCACCGAGGCGGTGGCCAGCGCCGAGCAGAGCCGCGCCGACCTCGGGCTCCCCGACGTGCGGTTCGCCGCCGGGGACGCCACCGCGTTCGCGCTCGGCGCGGCGGCGCCACCGGACCTCGTGGTGGTGAACCCGCCGCGGCGCGGGATCGGCCCGGCGCTCGCCGGCTGGCTGGAGGAGTCCGGCGTGCGCGACGTCGTGTACTCGAGCTGCAACGCCGCCTCGCTGGCGCGCGACCTCGCGGCGATGCCGTCGCTGCGGCCCCGGCGCGGGCGGCTGCTCGACATGTTCCCGCAGACGGGGCACTACGAGGTCGCCGTCGCCCTCTCCCGCGACTGACCCGCCCGGGGGCGTGGCTTTCGTCCCACGTGCGGGCGCCGCGGGCGCGGCACGCTGGACGCATGCTGACCGTCACGGAGGCTCTCGAGTACCAGACGCGTGCCGCCCGGACCAAGACCGACCTGGCCCGGCGGCCGGGGGTCTACCTGGTGAACACCATGCTCGCCGGCGGGTACATCGGCCTCGGCGTCGTGATCATGGCGACGGCCGGCGGCCCGCTCGCGGACGCCGGCTCGGGCTTCACGCCGCTGGTGCAGGGCCTCGTGTTCGGCGTGGCGCTGACCATCGTGGTGGTGGCCGGCGGCGAGCTCGCCACCTCCGGGATGATGGTGTTCACCCAGGGGGCGATGCGCGGGGCGATCTCCTGGACGCGGGCCGGCGCGACGCTGCTGGCCTGCCTCGCCGGCAACCTGCTCGGCGCCGTGGTGCTGGCGACGGTGCTCCACCTGTCCGGCGCGCTCGGCCCGGGCACCGCCGGGGGCCGGATGATCGCGTCGATGATCGAGCACAAGGCCCACGAGACCGGCGTCGAGCTGTTCTTCCGCGGCGTGCTCTGCAACCTCATGGTGTGCCTGGCGATCTGGTGCGCGGGCCGGTTGCAGGACGAGATCGCGAAGATCGTCGTGGTCTTCGCGTGCGTGATGGTGTTCATCACCTCCGGGTTCGAGCACGTCGTGGCCAACATGACGACGTTCTCGTTCGGCCTGCTGGGCGGGCTGCCCGAGGCCACCGTCGGGGAGTTCGCCCGCAACGTGCTGCTGGTGGGGCTGGGCAACCTGGTCGGGGGCGGGCTGCTGGTCGGCGCCGCCAACGCCGTCGCCGCCGCACCCGCACCGGTGCCCGCCGGGACGGTCCCGGCCCCCGCCGAGGCCCCCGCCGCCCCGCAGCCCGCCGGCTCGCCGCGCTGACCAGCGCCCGCAGTTCCCCGGGCCCCGGGCGCGCCACCCGGCGCGGAGCCACCCCGCGCTCTACGGTCGTACCGAGCACGGACGTGACCGGACCGGTGGCGTCGCACACCGGACCCGGCGCGCGGGCGGCGCCTGGCTCCCGCCCCGCACCACGTCGGACGGCGACAAGGGAGCAGACATGAGCAGCACCTCGGACCGCGAGCAGCAGGACGACGCCACCGGGACCACGCCCGCCACCGCGGAGCGCACCGACGCCGCGGGCACCGCCGGCACGGGCACGGACGCGACGCCGACCGAGCCGGTCGCCACGGCCGAGGTCGCGGACGCGGACGACGCGCGCGGCACCGGGGACGACGACGCCGGGGACGAGCCGCGCGACGCCGCGGGCACCGGCTCCCCGGGCACCGGCACCCCGGCGACCGGCACGCCCTCGCGCGGCACGACCACCCACCGGGCGTCCCGCCCCGTGCCGGTGCCGCCCGCCCCCGAGGAGCCGCTGCCCTCCGTGCTGCCCGTCGCCGGCGCGACGAGCACGACCAGCCCGTCCTCCGGCGGCACCGCGCGGGTGGCCGACGGCTCCGGCGCCCCCACCGCGCCGCTGCCCGCCGCGACCGGCGACGGCACGCCCGCCACCCCG
>JAPSIJ010000150.1:0-2329 GCA_031178805.1 Cellulomonas sp.
GCCCGCCCCGGGCGCGCCGGGTCACCCGCGCGGAGAACCCGTCTCGGCAGAAAGGCGGATCCGCCGGGACGCCGGTGGTCCCTAGCGTGGTGGCCATGACCGACGGCACCGCCCTGCCCCCGGGCGCGACGTCGCTGCGGGTGCCCCGCAGCGAGGTCGCGCTGACCTACGGCCTGCTCGCCGGCGGCGGCGCGCTGCTCGGCGGCCTGCTGCACGCCGGCCGGGGCTGGCTGCTGTCCCTGGACTTCCTGCCGTGGCAGGGCGCGGTGCGGACGGTGGACCGGATCGTCGACGACTGGGGCCCGTGGGGCCTGGTGGCGCTGGTCGCGGCCGGCGCGCTGCTGGGCGCGCTGGTCGCCGCGGACGACGTCGGGAAGCAGCCGCAGGTCGACGTCTCGCCGGCGGAGGTCGTGGTCACCCGCGGGAAGAGCCGGCGCGCGTACCCGCGCACCGACGTCCGGGAGGCGCTGCACGACGACGGCGCGCTGGTGCTGCTCGCCTCGACGGGCACGGAGCTGGTGCGGGCGAAGACGTCCGTCCCCGCCGACGAGCTGGCCCGCGCGTTCCGCGCGGCCGGGTACGCCTGGGCCGACCCCCGCTGACCGGCCGCGTCGGCCACACTGGTCGCGTGCCGCGCCCCCGCCCCTCCGCGCCCCGGTGCGGAGGGCTGCTCCGGGCGGCCGTCGCCGCGGTGGTCGCGACCGTCGCGCTCGCCGGCTGCACGGGCGGCCCGGACCCGGCGCCGGCGCCGACGGCGGACCCCACGACCGCCGCCGCGACGGAGGTGGCCGTGACCTCGGGCGACGTCACGCTCACCGCCCGCGCGGCCGGCGGCGACCTGCGGACCGGCCCCGGCCCGGACGGCGCCACGGGGCTGACCCTCGACCTGCCCGCCGCCGCGGAGGCCGTCGTGCTCACCCTCGTGCCGCCGCCCGGGTCGTCCCTCGAGGTGCTGACCGACCGGTCGGCGGTGCTCCGGGACGGGACCGGCACGGCGGTGGCAGCCCTGGACGCGCCGGTGCTCGCCGGCGACGCGGCCGACGCCGGGTGGGCGGCGCGGGCCGACGCCGCGGCGGGCGGCACGGCGACGTGGTCCCTGTCCCCGCCGGTGGGCACGGGGCCTGCGGAGCCGGCCGGCGGCACGGTGACCGCGGCGCTCGCCACCGTCGCCCTCCGGGAGGCCACCTGGCGCGACCTGGACGACGAGGGCGGCCGGAGCCTGGCCGTCGCGCCGACCGACGCCGTGCGCGCCGGCGGGCTGGCGTCCGAGGAGCTGCTCTGGGCCGAGATCGTGGCGCAGGAGCCGGACGCCGACGCCCCGGGCGTCCGGGACCAGCTGACGTGCCACGTGGTCGGCGCGCCGGACAAGGCCACCTGGAACCTGGAGCCGTGGCGCCCGGACGTCGGCCTGCTGGCGACGCTCGCGGCGCGCTGCAACCCGCGGTGACGTGACCGCCGGCCCCGCGGGCGCGGGGCCGGCGGGGCGGTCTCAGCGCCCCGGCTTCGGCTCCGGCACGGGCTCGGTCCCCGACGCCCGCGCCGCGCGCTGCGCCTCCCGGGCCTCCGCCTGCCGCGCCGCCTCCGCGCCGGACGCGATCTCGGCCCGCACGTGCTCCGGGCCGTACCCGAAGGCGTCGACGAGGTCCTGGGCGTGCGGGCGCAGCCGGAGCAGCAGCCGCTCGATGTAGGAGGTCACCGTCCGGGCGCGCCCGGCGGACAGCCGGCCGTTGACCAGGTACCAGGCGAGGTTCCGCTCGATCACGGTGAGGCCGAACAGGTCGCGCAGCCAGGTGAGCACCTGCCGGGTCGGCGCGTCGGGCACCGTCTCCAGGCCCCGGGTGAACGCCTCCCACTGCAGCAGCTCGGCGTGCGCGCGGGCGGCCTCGACCAGCTCGTGCTGGTGGGCGTCGAACAGCCGCGCGGCGACCTCCGGGGCGGCGCGGCGGGCGGGCCGCAGCGCCTGGGCGAGCTCGGCGACCATCGTCGCGACCCGGTCGGCGAGCAGGTCGCGCTGGGTCTCCGGGTCCCGGAGCTGGCCGGCGGACCGGCGCGCGTCGCCCGCGTCGACCAGCGTCTGCACCGCGCGGGCCAGCGGCATCCGGTGCAGGGCGGCGTCCGCGGCCCGCTCGGCGACGAGCCGCGCGAGCACGGCCGGGTCGCCGCCGACCTGCTGGCCGTACCGGGCGAGCAGCCGCTTGCCCACCAGCTGGTAGAGCACGGTGTTGTCGCCCTCGAACGTCACGTAGACGTCGAGGTCCGCGCGCAGCGAGGTCAGCCGGTTCGCGGTGAGGAACCCGGCGCCGCCGCACGCCTCGCGCGCGGTCTGCAG
>JAPSIJ010000150.1:2429-6043 GCA_031178805.1 Cellulomonas sp.
GCGTCCCGGATCGGCACGTAGAAGGCGTGCACGCCGTGGTTCACCGGGTGCGGGTCCGCGGGGCCCTGCGCGACGAGCTGGGCGAACACCACCGCGGCGGTGCCGTGCTGCCCGGCGTTGCCGAGGTAGTCCTTCCACGCCGCCCGGTAGGGGGTGTGGATCACGAACTCCTCGCCGGCGGGGTCGTAGGTGGCGGTGGTGGCGATGCTGGCGACGTCGGAGCCGTGGCCGGTCTCGGTCATCGCGAACGCCCCCGGCACGGCCACCGACATGGCGTCGGGGAGGAACCGGTCGTGGTGCCGCTCGGTGCCCAGGTGCAGGATCGCGGAGGCGAACAGCCCCCACTGCACGCCGGCCTTGATCTGCAGCGACGGGTCGGCGGCGACGAGCTCCTCGAACCGGGCGAGGCTGCCGCCGTGGTCGTCGGCGCCGCCGAGCCGCTCGGGGAACGCGCGCAGCACGTCGCCCCCGGCCGCGAGCGCCCGCAGCTGCTCGAGCACCCGCTCCCGGTGCTCCGGCACGCTCAGCCCCTCCACGCGCTGGAACCGGGGCTCCGCGATCACCCCGCGGGCGCCGCGCCGCAGGTCGGCGTACCGGCCGAGCAGCACGTCGGTGAGCCGCCCGACGTCGACGCGGGGCTCCCCCGGCGCCGCCGGCCGGGCCTGGCCGCCGCCGGTGGGGCGGACGGTCTCGGTGGGCGAGGTGACCGTGGGGCCGGGGGTGGTGGCCGAGGTCGTGGTGGTCATGCGGTGCTCCCGGGGGTCGGTGCGTCGTCGTCGACGCGGGGACGGGGCGGTGCCGTGCGGTGCGGTCAGTCGGTGGGGTCGGGACGGGTGCTGCGCTCGCGGGACAGGACGGCGACGGGGCCGGCCCACAGCCAGGCGGCGACGCGGGCGGCGACGTCGGCGCGGTCGGCGCCGGGCGCCTCCTCGCCGGCCAGCCACCGCTCGCCGGCGCCGCGGACGAAGCCGACGGCCCCGGCGGCCCACAGCCGGGCCCAGCCGGCGTCCGGGCCCTCGGCGTCGACGCCGAGGGCGCGGACGAACGGGTCGGCGACCAGCTCGGTCACCGAGTCGAGGAAGTGCCCGACCGAGCCGCCGCGGGTGACGAAGGCGTACACGTGCGGCGACGACTCGATCATCGCCAGGTAGGTGTCGACCATCCCGCGCAGGGCGTCCCGCGGGGTGCTCGCGCCCGTGGCGGCGGCGTCCAGGGCGTCGCGGATGTCGGCCACGACCGCCGCGGCGACCGCGAGCTGCAGGCCGTCCTTGTCGGTGAAGTACCGGTAGACGATCGACTTCGACGTGCCGGCGGCCGTGGCGATGTCGTCCATCGAGGCGTCGGGCCCCTGGTGGTGCACCACCCGGCGGGCCGCGCGGACGAGCTCGGCCCGGCGGGCCTCGCGGTGGTCCTCCCACCGGGTGGACCGGCCGTCGTCCGCCCGGGACGCCGACCGGGCGGGCACGCCGACGCCGGCCGCGACGCTGCGGCCGGCGTCCGTGCCCGTCGCCGTCGACGGGTCTCGCGTGATCGGGCTCACAGAACCGACGGTATCAGGTACTGTGAGTTTCGGGCACCGGATCTGGGACTGAAGTCCCTGGACCGCGCGGCCCGGGACGAGCACCACCCAGCGACATCGACGACGATGCGGGAGGACCCCCACATGGCACCGACCCCCTCTCCGACGACCGGCGGCCCCCGTGCCGTGGTGGTCGGCGGCAACCGGATCCCGTTCGCCCGGGCGGGCGGTGCGTACGCCCGGGTGAGCAACCTCGACATGCTCACCGCCGCGCTGGACGGGCTGGTCGCCCGGTTCGGCCTGCAGGACGAGGTGCTCGGCGAGGTCGTCGCCGGCGCGGTGCTCAAGCACAGCCGCGACTTCAACCTCACCCGCGAGGCCGTGCTCGGCTCGCCGCTGTCCGCCCGCACCCCGGCGTACGACCTGCAGCAGGCGTGCGCGACCGGGCTCGAGGCCGTCGTCTCCGTGGCGAACAAGATCCGGCTCGGCCAGGTCGAGTCCGGCGTCGCCGGCGGCGTGGACTCCGCGTCCGACGTGCCGATCGCCGTCAGCGAGGGCCTGCGCCGCACGCTGCTGACCCTGTCCCGGGCGAAGACGGTCCCGCAGCGGCTCGCCGCGGCCGCCGCCCTGCGGCCGCACGACCTCAAGCCGGCCACCCCGCGCACCGACGAGCCGCGCACCGGCCTGTCGATGGGCGAGCACCAGGCGCTCACCACCGCGCAGTGGGGCATCGAGCGGCAGGCGCAGGACGAGGTCGCGCTGGCCAGCCACCGCCGGCTCGCGGCCGCGTACGAGGAGGGCTTCTTCGACGACCTGCTCACCCCGTACCGGGGGCTGGTCCGGGACCAGAACCTGCGCGCCGACACCTCGCTGGAGAAGCTCGGGAAGCTCAAGCCGGTGTTCGGCACCCGCCTGGACACCCCGGCCACGATGACCGCCGGCAACTCGACGCCGCTGACCGACGGCGCCTCCACGGTGCTGCTCGCCTCGGAGGACTGGGCGCGCGCCCGCGGCCTCACCCCGCTGGCCGCGGTGGTGGACGCCGAGACGGCCGCCGTGGACTTCGTGCACGGCGAGGACGGCCTGCTGATGGCGCCGGTGTACGCCGTGCCGCGGCTGCTGGCCCGCCAGGGGCTGACGCTCGGCGACCTCGACTACGTGGAGATCCACGAGGCGTTCGCCGCCACCGTGCTCACCACGCTCGCCGCGTGGGAGGACAAGGAGTTCTGCCTGTCCCGGCTCGGCCTCGACGACGCCCTCGGCTCCGTGGACCGCGAGCGCCTCAACGTGCACGGCTCCTCGCTCGCCGCGGGGCACCCGTTCGCGGCCACCGGCGGCCGGATCGTCGCCACGGTCGCCAAGCAGCTGCACCGCCGCCGCGCGGAGCTGCTGGCCGCCGGCGAGGACCGCCCGGTCCGCGCCCTCGTGTCCGTCTGCGCCGCCGGGGGCCTCGGCGTCGCCGCGATCCTGGAGGCGGCGTGAGCACCGACACCTACCTCGACCTGGTGAACAGCGGGCTGACCGCCAAGGTCGCCAAGCAGCTCGGCCTGCCCCGCCCCGCCCGGCTGCACCGGCACCGCCCGGGCGACCCGCTAGTCGACGGCCCGGTCCTCGTGCTGGGCACCGGGGCCGACGCCGACACCCTGGCGCAGTTCCTCGCCGGCACCTCCCCGGAGCACAAGGGCTGGGACCTGGACGTCCGCCGGCACGCGGGCGAGGGCACCCGGTTCGCCGCCGTGGTGCTCGCGCTGACCGAGGTGGCGCACCCCGGCGACCTCGCCGGCCCGCTGCTCGCCCTGGCCCCGGTGCTGAAGACGCTGGCGCCCGGCGGCCGGGTGGTCACCGTGTCCCGGCCCGCGTCCGCGGACCACGCGCCCGCGCTCGCCGCCGCCCGGCAGGGCGTGGACGGCGCCCTGCGGTCCGTCGCGAAGGAGCTGCGCGCCGGCGCCACCGGGAACGGCGTGGTCGTCGCCGACGACGTGCCGGTGACGGCACCCGCCGTGCTCGGCGCCCTCCGGTTCCTGCTGTCCGCCCGGTCCGCCTACGTGGACGGCCAGCTGCTGCCGGTCGACTCCGCCGCGGGCGCGCTGCCCGC
>JAPSIJ010000151.1 GCA_031178805.1 Cellulomonas sp.
ACGACGTCGGCTACCGGGCCGCCGACCTGCTGCTGTCCCGGGACGCCGACGGGAACCCCGCGCGCGGCCACGTGGTGTTCCAGCCGGAGCTGGTCGTGCGGTCGAGCAGCGTGCCGGCCTGACGGGCGGGAGCGCCCGACCGGCGGGGGCGGCGAGGGCCGGGGCGCGCCGGCCGGCGCACCCCGGCCCCCGCTGGTCCGCCGGGTGGCGGGACGTCACATGCCCATGTCGGTGATCTGGTCGGCGGTCGGCGCGGTGATCTCGACCTCCTCGCCCCAGCCGCTGAACGTGGCGTCGATCGTGCCGCCGCCCGGGACGTCGGCCTGCATGCCGCGCATCAGGTCGTCCGCGTCCACCCAGTAGGTGTAGGTCAGCTCGGCCGGCAGCGACGCGCCCGCGGCGACGTCCTCCGGCAGCGCGCCGGCGGCCGCGGCGGTGTCGATCACCACGGTGTAGGGCTGGGCGAGCTCGCCGCCCTTCTCCTCCGGCTCGCCCGCCTTCTCCAGCGAGCGGATCGCGCCCTCGAGGCCGGCGACGGCCCCGGTCGGGTCGAGCTGGCCCATCATCCCCTGGAACGAGGCGGCCAGCGGGTTGCTGATGTCGCTGGGGTCGATCTGCAGGAACTTGCCGCCGGTCAGCTCGCCCATGCTCATGTAGACCATGCCGCCGACCACGCGGATCTCGACCGCGCCGGCGTCCGGCACGTCCATGGACATCGCCATCTCCTGCGTGTCGCCCGCGTAGCGGACCACGCCGGTGGCGTCGGTGGTGACGCCGGCCGCGGTGGTCGACATGTCCATGGTCAGGGAGCCGGCCGCCTGCGAGGCGGCGGTGACGCGGGAGACGAAGTCCTCGGCGGTGAGGTCGAACTCCGAGCCCTCCTCGGCGACCTCCTCGGCGGACCGGGCCTGCTCGGTGCCCGGCGCCGGCTTCTCGCCGCCGTCGGACGAGCAGGCGGACAGGCCCAGGACGGCGGCCGTCGTCAGCGACAGGACGGCGATGCCACGGGTGACGCGCATGGGGAGATCTCCTCGGAGGTGGGTGAGGATCCCGACGCTACCGCCCCCGGGTGGCGGCTGTGCGTCGGCCCGGTGGCCGCTGAGCGGCGGCCCGCGGACCTCACCCGGACGGCCCAGCGCCGGGCGGCTGCGATGATGCGGGGGTGCCCTCCCCCACCGCCGCGCCCGGCCCCGTCCTCGACCCGCCCGCCTTCCCCGGGACGCCGGACATCCGGCTGATCGCCAGCGACATGGACGGCTCGCTGCTGGACGAGCGCGGCCGGGTCCCGGAGACGCTGTGGCCGGTGCTCGACGAGCTCGACCGGCGCGGGATCGCGTTCTGCCCGGCGAGCGGCCGGCAGTACGCCAACCTGCGGGAGCAGTTCGGGGACCGCGGCCGGGACCTCGTCTACATCGCCGAGAACGGCGCCTACGTGGTGCAGGGCGACCGGGCCCTGTCGGCGGACCCGCTGCCGCGGGCGGAGGTCCCCGTCGTGGTGCAGCGGGTGCGGGACCTCGCGGCCGCGGGCCGGGACGTCGGCATGGTGCTGTGCGGGCAGCGGGCCGGGTACATCGAGCGCGGCGACGGCCCGTTCGCCGAGCACGCCCGCCGGCACTACGCCTGGCTGGAGCAGGTGGACGACCTGGCCGCGGTCGAGGACGTCGTGCTGAAGATCGCGGTGTTCGACTTCGGGCCCGTCGAGGAGGTGACGGCGCCGGCGTTCGCCGACCTCGCGGAGCGGCTGCGGGTGGTGGTGTCCGGGCAGCACTGGCTCGACGTGATGCACCCGGCCGCCGACAAGGGCCACGCGCTGCGCGGGGTGCAGGAGCGCCTCGGCGTCACGCCGGAGCAGACGATGGCGTTCGGCGACTACCTCAACGACGCCGGGATGCTCGACGCGGCGCACTTCTCGTGCGCGATGGACAACGCCCACCCCGAGGTCCGGGCGCGCGCCCGCTTCGTCGTGCCGGCGAACGGCCGGGACGGCGTGGTGCGGACCATCGCCGCGGCGCTCGGGATGACGCTGCCGGGCTGAGCCCGGGGCCTCACCAGCCGTGCAGGACCGGCGCCTCGCCGGGGTACGCCTGGAACACGGCCCGCTCCTCGGGCGTGAACGGGCGCGGCCGGTGCGTCCCGCGGTCCAGCTGCACCATCCGGGACCGGGCGCGCAGGTACACGACGGGCTCGTCGCCGGCGACGTCCAGCACCTCGTAGCCGAGGTCCACCGACGACCGGCCGGTGCGCGGCACCCAGACGTCCACCGCGATCGGCTCCGGCCGGAACGCCAGCGGGGCGAGGTACTCGATCTCGTGCTTGACCACGACGAGCAGGGAGTCGGTGGGGCGGCCCGCGGGGTCGACGCCCATGGACGGGAACAGGGCGAACCGGGCGTCGTCGAGGAACCGCAGGTAGGCGGCGTTGTTGACGTGCGCGAACAGGTCGACGTCGGACCACCGGACCTGCATGGTCACGCGTCCGCGCCGGGGGGTGGGGGCGAGGTCGGTCACCCGGTCAGGGTAGGTCCCCCGCGACGCCGGCCGGTGCCGGGACGGGGGCCGGGACCGGGCGGCGGCGGCGCAGCCGGCCCTGGGCCAGCAGGATGCCGAGCAGGACCAGGAGGGCGCCGGCGGGCTCGTGCCAGCCCAGCCGCTCGTCCAGCACCAGCACGCCCAGGGCGACGCCGACCACCGGGGTGATGTACGTGACCGTGCTGGCCGCCGTCGGCCCCCAGCGGACCAGCACCCGGACGTTCCACAGGTAGGCCACCCCGGTGCCGAGCACGCCGAGGACCAGCAGGCTGCCCACGATCTCCGGGGTGAGCCGCACCGGGGACGTCACCACCCACGGGGTCAGCAGCAGCAGGGCGACGGCGCCGAACCCCACCTGGAGGAACGCCGTGGTGACCGCCGGCACGCCCCGCGGCGTGACGAACCGGCGCAGGTAGGCGAACGTGATCCCGTAGCAGAGCGCGGCCCCGAGGCACGCGAGCTGGCCCGCGGCCTCGTCCAGCGCGCCCGCCCCGCCGGCGAGCTGCCACGGCGCGCTGAGCACCACCACGCCGGCCAGACCCACCGCGACGCCCGCCAGCCGGTCGCGGGTCAGCCGCTCGACGCGGAACGCGAGGGTCACCATCAGGGCCGTCATCAGCGGGGTGGTCGCGTTGTAGATCGACGCGATCCCGGAGGAGACGTGCTGCTCCGCCCAGGCGAACAGCGTGAACGGCACGGCGCAGCCGACGACGCCGAGCACCGCGAGGTGCCCCCACAGCGCCCCGGCCCGCGGCAGGGGGCTGCGGGTGGCCGCGACGACGACCGCGAGCGCCAGCGCGCCGAGCACCAGCCGGGTCCACACGATCTGCAGCGGCGACGTGCCGTCGAGCGCCACCTTCATGAACAGGAAGCTGGCGCCCCAGACCAGGCCCATCCCGACGAACTGCGCGACGGTGCTCGCACCCGGCCCGGTTCCCCGCTGCTGGTCCACCCCCGGAGCGTACGGCGGCGCGCCGACACGGTTCCGGCGGTGGTCGGACGCGGCGCCGCGGCGGTGCGGCTCAGCCGTCCGCGGCCGCCCGGAGGGCCGCGACGTCCAGCTTCTGCATGCCGAGCATCGCCTGCATCGCGCGCGAGGCCCGTCCCGGGTCCGGGTCCTGCAGCAGCTCGTCCAGCACCGTCGGCACGATCTGCCAGGACAGGCCGAACCGGTCCTTCAGCCAGCCGCACTGCGACGGCTCGCCGCCGTCCGCGAGCAGCCCGTCCCACAGCGCGTCCACCTCGTCCTGGGTGGTCACCGAGACGTAGAACGAGAACGCCTCGGTGAACCGGAACTGCGGGCCGGCGTTCAGCGCCTCGACCGGCAGGCCGTCCAGCTCGAAGGACACGGACATGACCTTCCCGCCCATCCCGCCGGGCGCACCCTCGGGGTAGGTCCGGGTGTCCACCACCCGGGACCCCGGGATCAGCGAGACGTACAGGGCGGCGGCCTCCTCGGCCCCGTCGTCGAACCACAGGAACGGGTGCACGCGCGTCTGCACGGGAGGCCTCCTCGACTCGGCGGTCAGGGGGCCAGTGTGCTCCCTGGCGCGTGCGCGCGTCACGAGCCAGGGGGTGCGGGTTCGCGCGCCGGCTCGCGTCCCGGCTCGCGCGCCGGGCCCGGGACGGGCTCGGCGAGGGCCGCGAGCGCCCGGGCCGCGAACCCCGCGGTGCGGCGGGCCGCCGCGGTGTCCCGGTCCGCGAGCCAGGTCGTGGTGATCCCGTCGGTGACCATCACCAGCGCCCGGGCGGCGTCGTCCAGCGGGACCGTCCACCGGCTGCGCGCCGACAGCGCGGCGGCGGTGAGGCTGGCGCGCGCGGCCGCGAGGTAGACGTCGTACTGCGCGACCAGCGCCGCCCGCTGGCCAGGGGTGCGCAGCGCGTACAGCACCAGCTCGAGCAGGGCCTGCTCCCGGGCCGGGTCGGCGGCCAGCAGGTCCACGTACCGCTCGAGGCCGTCGCGGACGACGTCCTCCAGGGCCGGCGGCTCCTCGTCGGCCGGTGCCGCGGCGACCGGCAGCAGGCCCGCCTCCGCGGAGCGGCGCTCCTGCTCGGTGACCTCGGCGATCACCGCCTCCAGCAGGTGCTCCCGCGACGGGAACGCGTAGTGCAGGCTCGCCAGCGACATCCCGGCCTCCGCCACGACCGCGCGGGTCGTGGCGCCGGAGACGCCGTCCCGGGCGATCACCCGCACCGCGGCGTCCACCAGCGCGCGGCGGCGCTCCGCCACCGCCATCCGCGGCACGTCAGGCCCCCGCCAGCCGGGCGGCGAC
Source organism: Cellulomonas sp. (assembly GCA_031178805.1). Taxonomy (GTDB): domain Bacteria; phylum Actinomycetota; class Actinomycetes; order Actinomycetales; family Cellulomonadaceae; genus Cellulomonas. Next base: position 4,802 of record JAPSIJ010000151.1, read on the forward strand.
CCGCAGCACCAGCCGGCGCGGCAGCGCCCCGGCGAGCGCCGCGGTGGCCGCGTTCCGCAGCCCCGGGACGACCGAGGGCGGCGGCGACGGCCGGTCGAGCGCCCGGAACGCCACGTCCACCACCCGCGGGACGGGCAGCACCTGGCCCACCCGGAACCGGTCGGACCCGGCCACGTCGAAGAACTCGGTGTCCGCCGGCCCGGGCGCCAGGGCGAGCACCCGGAGCCGGGACCCCCGGTGCTCGGCCCAGACCGCCTCGGTGAACGAGCGGACGTACGCCTTGGTCGCCGCGTAGACCGCGAAGGAGGGCCCCGGCTGGTAGGCGGCCGTGCTGGCGACGTTCACCAGGATCCCGCGGCGCGACGCCGCGAGGTCCGGCAGCAGCAGCCGGGACAGCAGGGTCAGCGCGGTCACGTTCACCTGGATCTCCGCGGCCACCCGGTCGGGCTCGGCGGTCAGCAGGGGCCCGTAGGTGCCGAAGCCGGCGGCGTTCACGAGCGCGTCCACCAGGAGGCCGCGGCTCTCCAGCTCGCGGACCACCTCGGCGGGCGCGGCGGGGTCGGCCAGGTCGGCGGTCAGCACGGTCGCGGTGGTGCCGTGGTCCGCGGCGAGCTCGTCCGCCAGCGCGGCGAGCCGGTCCGCCCGGCGGGCGACGAGGACGAGGTCGTACCCGCGGACGGCGAACCGGCGGGCGAACTCGGCGCCGATGCCCGAGGACGCACCGGTGACGACGGCGACGGGGCGGGGGTGCGCGGTGATGGCGGCGCCTCTCGGTGCGGACGACTGGGACGGACGACCCAGAGGCACTGTGCCAGCCGCACGGCCCGGGCGCCACGGTGGTCGCCCGGCCGGCGCGACGGGGCGACGCCGGTCAGCGGCCGGCGCACGCCACGCAGGTCGCCGCGGCGGGCAGCGCGCGCAGCCGGTCCGCCGGGATCGGCCGCCGGCAGCGGGTGCAGGTCCCGTAGGTGCCCTCCGCCAGCCGGTGCAGCGCGGCGTCCACCTCGGCCACCCGCTCGCGCATGTCGTGGGTGAGCGCGTCGAGCAGCCGCCGCTCGTACGCGATGGTCGAGCCCTCCGGGTCGTGCTCGTCGTCGGTGACCGACTCGCGGGCCGCCGACACGACCGCCTCCCGCTCGGCGCCGGTCCCGGCCAGGCGCGCGAGGGCCTCGCGCCGGCGCTCGTGCAGCGCCGCCGCGACCTCCGCCGGGTCCAGGTCCTCCACCACCCGGCCAGTATCC
>JAPSIJ010000152.1 GCA_031178805.1 Cellulomonas sp.
TCGTCGTCAGTCCGGGGGCGGGCGTCGGGCGCGGCGGGCGACACCGGACCCGCGCCGGGCCTCCCCGGCTTGACAGCCCGGGGGGCGCTGGCAACTCTAGGGGCATTCGTTTGAGCGTTCCAGTCCGCGTTGGAACGTTCAGAGCACCGCCCGAGGGAGCGCGATGGACACCACGAGAGCGACGCTGGAGAGCGTCGCGGCACGGGCGGGCGTGTCCCGGCAGACCGTGTCCAACGTGCTCAACTCCCCGCACCTCGTGCGCCCGGAGACCACCGACCGGGTGCGCGCCGCCATCGACGCCCTCGGCTACCGGCCGTCCTCCGCCGCCCGGCAGCTGCGCACCGGTCGGTCCCGCGTCGTCGGCCTGCGCCTCGAGCCCGTGCACGACGGCATCAACGGCGCCGTCCTCGACCGGTTCCTGCACGCCCTCACCGAGAGCGCCCAGGCCCGCGGCTACCGGGTGATGCTGTTCACCGCGCCCGACGACGAGCGGGAGATCGCCCAGTACCGCGAGCTGCTCGACACCGCCGACCTCGACGCCTTCGTGCTCACCAGCACCCACCGGCACGACACCCGCGCCGCCTGGCTCGCCGAGCACGACGTCCCGTTCGTCACCTTCGGCCGCCCCTGGGAGCAGGCCGACGACCACCCCTGGGTCGACGTCGACGGCGCCGCCGGCACCCGCGCGGCCGTGGAGCACCTGCGCCGCCTCGGCCACGAGCGGATCGCCTACCTCGGCTGGCCCGACGGCTCCGACGTCGGCGAGGACCGCGCCGCCGGCTGGGCGAGCGCCATGGTCGAGGCCGGCCACGACGGCGCCCTGCTGCGCCGGCTGCACGCCCGCGTGCCCGACGGCGTCGCCGCCGGCGCCCAGGCCGTCGAGCGGGTGCTCGCCGACGCCGCGCCCACCGCCGTCGTCTGCGCGTCGGACTCCCTCGCCCTCGGCGCCCTCACCGTCGCCCGGACCCGCGGCTCGGCGCTCGCCGTGGTCGGGTTCGACGACACCCCCGTCGCCGCCGCCGTCGGCCTCACCTCCGTCGCCCAGCCGCTCACGGAGGCCGCGCACCGCGCGCTCGACCTGCTGCTCGACCAGCTCGACGGCACCGGCGGCGCCCGCAGCCGCGAGGTGCTGCTCGCGCCGCACCTCGTCGAGCGCGCGTCCTCCCGCACCCCCTGAGCCCGCACCCCTGCCACACCGCTCCCGCACCGTCCCGCACCACCCTCGAAGGAGAGTCCCCATGCGCACCACCCCCACGCGAGGACGGCGCCTCGTCGCGCCCGTCGCCGTCGGCGCCGCCGGCGTCCTCGCCCTCACCGCCTGCGGCGGGTCCGGCTTCGAGGACGGCGGCGACGACGCCGCCGCCACAGGCGGCGGCTCGCTGAGCATCCTCATCGGCTCCTCCGGCGACGCCGAGACCGACGCCGTCGAGGCCGCCGTCGCCGCCTGGTCCGAGGAGTCCGGCGTCGACGCCACCGTCCAGGTCGCCTCCGACCTCACCCAGGAGCTCAGCCAGGGCTTCGCCTCCGGCGACCCCGCCGACGTGTTCTACGTCAGCGCCGACTCCTTCCAGACCTACGCCGCCAACGGCTCCCTGCACCCCTACGGCGCCGACCTCGACAACGCCGACGACTTCTACCCCAGCCTCGTCGAGCAGTTCAGCCACGACGGCGAGCTCGTCTGCGCGCCCAAGGACTTCTCCACGCTGGCGCTGCTGATCAACACCACCGCGTGGGAGGCCGCCGGGCTCACCGACGACGACGTCCCCACCACGTGGGAGGAGCTCGCCGACGTCGCGGGCCGGCTCACCACCGACGGCCAGACGGGCCTCGCCTTCTCCGGCGAGTACGCCCGCGTCGGCGCGTTCCTCGCCCAGGCCGGCGGCAGCCTCACGAACGCCGACGGCACCGAGGCCACCGCCGACTCCCCCGAGAACGTCGAGGGCCTCACCTACGTCCAGGAGCTGCTCACCTCCGGCAGCGCCGCGTACGCCACCGACCTCGGCACCGGCTGGGGCGGCGAGGCCTTCGGCACCGGCGCCGCCGCCATGACCATCGAGGGCAACTGGATCACCGGCGCCATGGAGAACGACTACCCAGACGTCGAGTACCAGGTCGCCCAGCTGCCCGCCGGCCCCGCCGGTCAGGGCACCCTGCAGTTCACCAACTGCTGGGGCGTCGCCGCCGACTCCGCGAACCAGGCCGACGCCGTCGACCTCGTCCAGCACCTCACCTCCACCGACCAGCAGCTGGCGTTCGCCGAGGCCTTCGGCGTCATGCCGTCCGTGCAGTCCGCCGCCGACGGCTGGCGCGAGCTGTTCCCGGAGATGACCGCGTTCATCGACTCCGCCGACTTCGCGCAGAACGTCGTCAACGCCCAGGGCGCCGCCGACGTGATCACCGACTTCAACGCCCAGCTCGAGGGCCTGAAGACCGGCGACCCCGCCGCCATCCTCGGCTCCGTGCAGACCAACCTGCAGGCCGTGCTCGACGAGAACGCGTCCTGACGACGATGACCGCAGTGCCCGCGACGGCGCAGCCGCGCCGACGCCAGCGTCGCGGTCCCGGGTCCGCCCGGGGCCGCGAGGCCGCCTCGGGGTGGCTGTTCCTCGCCCCGATGCTCGCCATCCTCGGGCTGTTCCTCGTCGTGCCCGTGCTCATGGCCCTGTGGGTCAGCGTCTCCGACTGGACCGGCCGCGGCAGCCCGCTGTCCGGCGACGTCGGCTTCGTCGGCCTCGACCACTACGAGGACCTGCTGCTCGGCGGCGGCCTCGCCACCCAGGACTTCGGCACCGCGATGCGGAACAACGCCTACTACGTGCTGCTCGTCGTCCCGCTGCAGACGGCCCTCGCGCTGTTCCTCGCCACGATCGTCAACCGGAAGGCGCTGCGCGGGAAGGGCTTCTTCCGCACCGCGTTCTACTTCCCCTCCGTGACGTCCTCCGTCGCCATCACCGTGCTCTGGCTGTTCCTGTTCTCCGCCTCCGGCACGATCAACGCGATCCTCGCGCGGCTGTCGATCACCGGGCCCAACTGGTTCAACGACCCCCGCGGCGTGCTGCACCTCGCGCTCGGCGCCGTCGGCGTCGACACCGCCCCCGCCGCCCTCGCCCAGCACGGGTTCCTCGGCATCCCCCTGTGGGAGTGGGCCGCCGGCCCCAGCGTCGCGATGTCGGCGTTCGTCCTGCTGGCGATCTTCACCACCTCGGGCACGTTCATGCTGCTGTTCCTCGCCGCCCTGCAGGCCGTCTCCGCGGACGTCGAGGAGGCCGCCGTGATGGACGGCGCCAACGGCCGCCAGCGGTTCTTCCGGGTCACCCTGCCGATGCTCAAGCCCACCGTGTTCACCGTCGTGACCCTCGGCCTGATCGGCACCTGGCAGGTGTTCGACCAGATCTACACCGGCACCCAGGGCGGGCCCGCCAAGACCACGCTCACCCCGGCGTACCTGTCCTACAGCGCCGCCTTCCAGAACAACCAGTGGGGCCGCGGCGCCGCGATCGCGTTCGTGCTGTTCGCGATCATCGTGCTGCTCACGATCCTGCAGCGGCTCGCCCTGCGGGACCGCGACGTGCCCCGGCGGCGGCGGTTCCACCGCACGCCGGCGGCGCCTGCGGCCGTGGCCGCGACCGCCGGGACCACCGGCGGGCCCGGGGCGGCGGCGGTCGGGCGGGGCGCGGGGGTCGCCGGGGGCGGCACCGGGGCGACCAAGGGCGACGCCGGGGCGGCCGGGAGCGACGCCGGGGCGGCCGGGGACGACGACACCACCCACGGGAGCGACCGATGACCGCCGGCACCGCCACCACCGCGACGCGCGCACCCCGCCGCGGGGGTGCCACCGTGTCCCCGCACCGACCCCGCCGGAGCCGGCGCCGTCTGCTGGCGACGTCGTTCACCTACGCCGTGCTGGTCGTCCTCGCGATCCTGTACGTCTACCCGTTCCTCATCCAGGTCGCCACGTCGTTCAAGTCCGACGCCGAGGCCGCGCAGCACGCCGTCTCGCTCATCCCCCAGACCTGGAGCACCGCCGCCTACGAGCGGCTGTTCCTGCGGTCCGACTTCCCGCTGTGGTTCCGCAACTCCGTCGTCGTCACCGTCGTCGTCACGATCGGGCGCGTGTTCATCAACTCGCTCGCCGGGTACGCCCTCGCGCGGCTGCGGTTCCGCGGCCGCGGGCTGGTGTTCGCCGGCCTCGTCGCCGTGATGGCCGTGCCGAACGTCGTGCTGCTCATCCCGAAGTTCCTCGTGATCAAGCAGGTCGGGATCTACAACTCGTTCGCCGGGCTGATCATCCCGCTGCTCGCCGACGCCGCCGGCATCTTCATCATGAAGAACTTCTTCGAGTCCATCCCGCCCAGCGTCGAGGAGGCCGCGCGGATGGACGGCGCCGGCACCTTCCGGGTGTTCTGGTCCGTCGTGCTGCCGATGGCGCGGCCCGCCCTCGTCACCATCGTCATCCTGTCGTTCCAGGGGTCGTGGAACGAGCTGTCGCACTTCATCGTCGCGTCGCAGGACCCCCAGCTGGTGACCCTCACCAAGGGCGTCGCCCAGCTCGCCTCCGGGCAGCTGTCCCAGGGCACGCAGTACCCGCTGAAGCTGGCGGCCGCGGCCATCATGACGATCCCCGTCGCGGTGCTGTTCTTCGTGTTCCAGCGCCGCATCATGAACCAGAGCGCCGGTGCCGTGAAGGAGTAGTGCAGGAGCCGTACGGCGCCGGTGCCCGGGCCCGGACATCCCGGACACCGGCGACGGACGGCGAGTAACCTCGGGTGGAAAGGGGAACACACACCTATGCGCTTCCTGCCCGGGCACTCGCCCTCCTCCGACCTCACGTACGGCGACGTCTTCCTCGTCCCGTCCCGCTCCGAGGTCGCCTCCCGCTTCGACGTCGACCTGGCGTCCACCGACGGCACCGGGACCACCATTCCCGTCGTCGTCGCCAACATGACCGCCGTCGCCGGCCGCCGGATGGCCGAGACCGTCGCCCGCCGCGGCGGGATCACCGTCCTGCCGCAGGACGTGCCCACGGAGGTCGTCGCCGACGTCGTCGCCTCGGTCAAGGCGAAGCACACGGTCGTGGAGAGCGCCGTCGTCGTCGGGCCGCACGACACCGTGCACACCGCGCTGACGCTGATCGGCAAGCGGTCGCACGGCGCCGCCGTCGTCGTCGAGGGCGACCGGCCCGTCGGCGTCGTCACCGCCGCCGACTGCGAGGGCGTCGACCGGTTCACGCAGATCGCCGACGTCATGTCGGCCGACCCGACGACCGTCGACCTGTCCGTCGTCGAGTCCGGCGGGACCCGCGGGCTCGAGGCCGCGTTCGAGCGGCTGCACGAGTCGCGCCGCAAGTTCTCCCCCGTCGTCCGCGACGGCCGGCTCGTCGGCGTGCTGACGCAGATCGGCGCGCTGCGGTCGTCCATCTACACGCCCGCGCTCGACGCGCAGGGGCGGTTGCGGGTCGCCGCGGCCGTCGGCGTGAACGGCGACGTGAAGGGCAAGGCCGCCGCGCTGCTCGAGGCCGGGGTCGACGTGCTGGTCGTGGACACCGCCCACGGGCACCAGCGCAAGATGCTCGACGCCCTGGAGGCCGTGCGCTCGCTCGACCCGCAGGTGCCGGTCGTCGCGGGCAACGTCGTCACCGCCGAGGGCACGCGGGACCTGATCAACGCGGGCGCGGACATCGTCAAGGTCGGCGTCGGTCCGGGCGCGATGTGCACCACCCGGATGATGACCGCGGTCGGACGGCCGCAGTTCTCCGCCGTGCTCGAGTGCGCCGCCGAGGCGCGCGCGCTCGGCAAGCACGTCTGGGCCGACGGCGGCGTCCGGCACCCGCGCGACGTCGCGCTGGCCCTGGCGGCCGGTGCGTCGCAGGTGATGGTCGGGTCCTGGTTCGCCGGCACGCACGAGTCGCCGGGCGACCTGCACGCCGACGGCGAGGGCCGGCTCTACAAGGAGAGCTTCGGCATGGCGTCCGCCCGCGCGGTCGCCGCCCGTACCCGCGGCGGGTCGGCGTTCGACCGGGCGCG
>JAPSIJ010000153.1 GCA_031178805.1 Cellulomonas sp.
CGCTCGGTGTCGGCGGGCACGAGCACGCGGTACGCGAGCGTCTCGCCCTCGTGCAGGGACAGGATGTGGGCGACGTCCGCCGCGGCCAGGGTGTCCTCCGTGAGGACCAGGATGGTGTCGGTCACGGGCTCGACACTATCGGGCGTCCGCCCTGCTCACCCGCCGCGCACCGCCGCCCGTGCCGCGCCCCGCCCGGGCGGTCAGGCGTCGGGGCCCAGCCGCCAGCGCCCGAGCAGCATCCCCGCGTGGTGCAGCAGGTGCGCGGCGCGCGCGGGCTGCGGCGTCACCCAGTCCGGCCCCTGCACGGCGCGCAGCCCCGGGCCGCCGACCAGCACCGGGCTGCTGGTCAGGCACAGCTCGTCCACCAGCTCCGCCTGCACGAGGTCGGTGAGCAGCCGCGGCCCGCCCTCGGCCAGCACCCGGGTCAGCCCGCGGGCGGCGAGTGCGGCCAGGGCCCGGGGCAGGTCCACGGTGGCGGCACCCGCGACGACCACCCGGTCCGCGCCCACCTCCGCGCGGAGCGCGTCGATCCGCGGGCACGCCTGCGGCACGACGACGTGCGGCGGCCGGTCGGTGCCGCGCAGCCCGGGCGGCAGGTCGCCGGACACCGTGACGACCGCGAGCTCGAGGCCCGGCGCCTGGCCCCGCGCCGTGCGGGCCTCGCGCAGGTCGGCCGGCACGGTCAGCGGGGTGTACCCCTCGGCGCGCGCGGTGCCGGCGCCCACCAGCACCACGTCGGCGACCGCCCGCATCACCCGGAACACCCGCCAGTCCGCGGGCCCGTTGATGCTGCGCGACCGCCCGTCCGGGCCCTGCGCCGAGCCGTCCAGCGTCGCGATCATGTTCGCCCGCACCGCGGTGGGCCGGCCCGGCCGCGGCTCCGGGTGCGCGTACAGCGCGTGCAGGGCCGGCTCGCCCGGCTCGGGAGCCAGGGTGGCGCCGGCGCGGTCGAGGGGCAGCAGCACGTCCAGGGGCGGGAGCTCGCGGGGCATGCGCGCCAGGCTAGCGGCGCCCGGACCCGCCCGTACCCGGAGCCGAACAGCGCCGCCTCGTGCCGGGCCGCCGCCGCGGGCCTAGGCTGTGCGGCCGTGACCCCGAGCCCCGCCACGCCGACGACCGCCAGCCTGACCGCCCGGCGGCCCGAGGTGGCCCCCGACCGCCTGCTGGCCGAGCGCGTGCCGCCCCGGCACTTCGCGCACGAGTCGTTCGACACCTACCGCCCGGACGCCCGGTACCCCAGCCAGCAGGCCGCGGTGGACCGGCTGCGGGAGGTCGCGGGCACGCTGACCACCAGTCGGTCCGGCGGCCTGCGCTGGTTCCGGCGGTCGGCGCCCGCGGTGCCCGCCGTCTACCTCGACGGCGGCTTCGGCGTCGGCAAGACCCACCTGCTGGCGTCCCTGGCCACCGCGGTGGGCCCGGAGGCGTCCTCCTACGGCACGTTCGTGGAGTACACCAACCTGGTCGGCGCGCTCGGCTTCCGGCCGACGGTCGACGCCCTGGCCACCCGGCGGCTGGTGTGCATCGACGAGTTCGAGCTCGACGACCCGGGCGACACCGTGCTGATGTCCCGGCTGCTGCGCGAGCTCACGGACCGGGGCGTGGCGCTCGCGGCCACCTCCAACACGCTGCCGGAGTCGCTCGGCGAGGGCCGGTTCGCGGCGGACGACTTCCTGCGCGAGATCCAGGACCTGTCCGGCCGGTTCGAGGTGCTGCGGATCGACGGGCAGGACTACCGGCAGCGCTCGGCGGTCACCGACGCCGACGGCCTGGCCGACGACGCCGTCCGCGCGGCGGTGCAGGGCGTGCCCGGGGCGACGCTGGACGACTTCGGCGACCTCGCCCGGCACCTGGCGACCGTGCACCCGTCCCGGTACGGCGCGCTGCTGGACGGCGTGGACCTCGTCGGGCTCACCGGCGTCGGCCCGCTGCCCGACCAGGACGTCGCGCTGCGGCTCGTGGTGCTGGTGGACCGGCTGTACGACCGCGACGTGCCCGTGCTGCTGGGCGGCGCGGGGGAGTCGGCCCTGTTCTCGGAGCAGATGCTCGCCGGCGGCTACCGCAAGAAGTACTTCCGCGCCCTGTCCCGCCTCGGCGCCCTCGCCGAGCGCGGCCGCGAGCGCGTCTGACCCACCCGCACGCGCACCCCGCACGCACGCGCGCACGCGCGCCGAGACTGCAGCAGATGCGGCCTCCCGGGGACCGGAAGGCGCATCTTCTGCAGTCTCGGCGTGAGCGGTGCGCGCGTGCGCGTGCGCGGCGCGTGCGTCAGGCGAGGACGGCGACCGAGCGGGCGCCGACGACCACGTGGGCCTCGTCGCCGTCCTCGGCGGGCGCCTGCACGCGGCAGCCCGTCCAGGACGCGAGCACCTCGAGGTCGCCCCGGGTCGTGCCGAGCGGGACCGCGCGCTCGGTGTCCGCGAGGTTCACGACCACCCGCACGTCGCCGCGGTGCAGCACCAGCCAGTCGGCCCACGCCCCGTCCGCGACGGCGCCGTCGGGCGCCCACGTGACGTCGGTGCGGCGCCGGTCGCCGGAGGCGAGGTCCGGCACGTCCCGGCGCAGCTGCACGAGGCGGCGGTACCACTCGAGCATCCGGGCGTGGCCGGGCAGCCCGGGCTCGGTCCAGTCCAGGCGGCTGGCGGTGAACGTCGCCGGGTCCTGCGGGTCCGGGACCACGAAGGTCTCCTCGTCCGCGCCGTACATCTCGGCCCAGCCGTGCCCGCCGAACTCGCGCGCCCGGCCCTCGCGGACCGCCTGCGCCAGCTCGGGCTCGGGGTGGTCCGTGACGTACATCCAGGGCGTGCGCGCGCCCCACTCCTCGCCCATGAACAGCATCGGCGTGAACGGGGACAGCAGCACCAGCGCGGCCTCGGCCGCCAGGCCGCCGTCGTCGAGCGCGGCCGAGGGCCGGTCGCCGAGCGCGCGGTTGCCCACCTGGTCGTGGTCCTGGCCGAAGACGACGAACCGGTGCCCGTCGACCTCGGGCGGCACGGGTCGGCCCCAGTCCTGCTCGCGGAAGCTGGAGTAGCCGCCGTCGTGCACGAACACGCCGGTCATGGCCTTGCGCAGCGTCTCCGGGGTGCCGAAGTCGCCGTAGTAGCCGTGCCGCTCGCCGGTGAGCAGGGCGTGCAGCGCGTGGTGCACGTCGTCCGCCCACTGCGCCGTCATGCCCCAGCCGCCCTCGGCGGTGGGCGTGACGGACACCGGGTCGTTGAGGTCGACCTCCGCGATCAGCGACAGCGGGCGGCCCACCTCGGCGGCCAGCGCCGCGACCTCGTCGGACAGCTGCGCCAGCACGTGCCGGGGCGACTCGTCGACCAGGGCGTGCACCGCGTCCAGCCGCAGGGCGTCGACGTGGAAGTCCCGCAGCCAGCGCAGCGCGCTGTCCAGGATCCACCGGCGCACGTGCTCCGCGCCGTCGCCGTCCAGGTTGATCGCCGCGCCCCACGGGGTGTGGTGCGCCTCGGTGAAGTACGGGCCGAACTCGCCCAGGTAGTTGCCGGACGGCCCGAGGTGGTTGTGCACCACGTCGAGGCACACCGCCAGCCCGGCGCCGTGCGCCGCGTCGACGAACGCCTGCAGCGCACCGGGGCCGCCGTACGGCTCGTGCACCCCGTACAGGCTGACGCCGTCGTAGCCCCAGCCGTGCTCGCCGTTGAACGGCGCGAGCGGCAGGAGCTCGACCACGTCGACGCCGAGCGCCGCCAGGTGGTCCAGGCGGCCCGCCGCGGCCTCGAGCGTGCCCTCCGGGGTGAAGGTGCCCACGTGCAGCTCGTAGACCACGGCGCCGCGGACGTCCCGGCCGGCCCAGCCCTCGTCGGACCACGCGTGCCGGCTCGGGTCGAACACCCGGCTCGGCCCGTGCACGCCCGCGGGCTGCCACGGACCCCGCGGGTCGGGCCGCGGGTCGCCCCCGTCCAGCACGAACGCGTAGTCCGTGCCGTGCGGCAGGTCCTCGTCGTGCGTCCACCAGCCGTCGCCGGCGGCGGTCAGCTCCACGGTCCGGGCGCCGCCGTCGTCCGCGGCGGGCAGGTGCAGCGCCACGGTGCGGGCGTGGGGCGCCCACACCTCGCCGGGGCGGACCTCCCGGGTCCGCTGCGCGTCGTCGGTCATGCGTCCGTCCTCCTCACCAGCAGCGCGACCGGCAGCCGGTCCAGCAGGTCCGCCAGCGGGCGCACCCCGCCGTCCACCCGCCGGTCCGCCAGCACGTCGTGCCACTCGCCCTCGGGGAGCGCCACCGTGTGGTCGCCCCAGCCGCCGAGCCGGTCCACCATCGCCGCCAGCCGGGTCGCCACCACGGCGACCCGCGGCTCGCCGTCCGCCGTCCGGGCGTAGGTCAGCACGTGCCCCGTCGAGTGCGGCAGCGGCACGAACCCGGCGCCGGGGCCGACGAAGGCCTCGCGCAGGTCCCGCCGCAGGCGCAGCGCGCGGGAGGTCACGAGCAGCTTCTCGTCCGCGAGGTCCCGCGGGCCCGCGCCCTCGTCCAGGCGCGCCAGGCGCTCGGCGAGCGCGCCGGCGTCCACCGGCCGGCGGTTGTCCGGGTCGACCAGCGCGACCGCGGGCACCTCGGTGCCCTGGTACACGTCGGCGACGCCCGGCAGGGTCAGCTGCACGAGCTTCTGCCCCAGCGTGGCCGCGCGGACCGCGTCCCGGGTGCGGTGCTCCCAGCCGGTCAGCAGCTCGGCGACCCGCTCGTCGGCGAGCGCCTGCGCGGCGACGTCGAGCACGGCGCGCTCGTACGCCTCGTCGGGCGTGGTCCACGAGGTGTGGTCCTTCGCCTCCCGCACGGCCTTGGTCAGGTACTCCGCGAGCCGGTCGCCGGCGATCGGGCCGTCCGCGGTCCAGGTGCCGGCGAGCGTCTGCCAGAGCAGGTTCTCGGTCCGGCCGTCCAGCAGCGCGCTGCGGTAGGGCGCCGAGGCGGCGCGCAGCCGCCCCACCAGGTCCGCCCACTCCACCGGCAGCTCGGACAGCACGCCGAGCCGGGCCCGGACGTCCTCGCTGCGCTTGGTGTCGTGCGTGGACAGCGTGGTCATGCCGAGCGGCGTCTGCTGCTGCGCGCGGGCGGCCCAGGCCATCAGCTCGGTGGGGGACAGGGCGAACCGCTCGGGCTCGCCGCCGACCTCGGTCAGCGCGACCAGGTGGGTCCACCGGTAGAACGCGGTGTCCTCCACGCCCTTGGCCATCACGGCGCCGCAGGTCTGCTGGAACCGGACGACGAGCTCGTCGCGGCGGGCGTCGCGGGTCCGGCCCGCGCTGCCGACCTCGCGGCCGAGCAGCAGGTCCACCACGACGTCCATCGTCTCGGCGCGCTCGGGGGCGAGCCGCTCCCGGGCGATCCGCGCGGCGGACTCCAGCACCTCGATGTCGGCCGGGTGCGGCGTCTGGCCCGGGACCACGTAGGCGCGGTACCGGTCCATGGCGACCAGCAGCTCGACGAGGCAGTCGTGCAGCGAGCGCCAGGTGTGGTCGCGCAGCCGCAGGTCGTCGCGGCACACCTCGGCGGCCAGCGTCGTCAGCCGGTACACCTCCGCGTACAGGGCGCGGTCCACGATCTCCCGCTTGGCGCGGTCCACCAGCTCGGGCAGCGCGTCCGCGGACTCGCCGGTCAGCCGGTGCAGCAGCGCGCCGAGCCGGGCGCCGCCGCCCGGGTCGACGAACGCCTGCTGGATGCGCCACAGCGCCTCGTAGCCGGTGGTGCCGACGGTGTCCCAGTCGGCGGGCAGCTCCTCGTCGCCCTGCAGGATCTTCTCCACCGACACCCACGCGCCGCCGGACTTCTCCCGCAGCCGCTCCAGGTAGCCGCCCGGGTCGGCGAGGCCGTCCGGGTGGTCGATCCGCAGGCCGTCGAGCACGCCCTCGTCCAGCAGCCGCAGCACCAGGGCGTGCGTGGCGTCGAACACCTCGGGGTCCTCGACGCGGATCGCCGCGAGCGTGCCGACGTCGAAGAACCGCCGGTAGTTCAGCTCCTCGTCCGCGACCCGCCAGTACGCCAGCCGGTAGTGCT
>JAPSIJ010000154.1 GCA_031178805.1 Cellulomonas sp.
CCCGAGTCTACCGGTGCTTCGAACCCGTACTACTTGCTTCTGATTCGAAGTAGTACTAGCGTCGTCCGCAGTTGCTTCGAACCCGAAGCACATCACGGACGGAGAGAGACCATGAAGGCAGTGCGCTTCCACCAGACGGGCGGCCCCGAGGTCCTGCGCTACGAGGACGCCCCCCAGCCCGTGCCCGGGACGGGCCAGGTCCGCGTCCGGGTCGCCGGCTCCGCGTTCAACCCCGCCGACGGCGGGATGCGGGGCGGGTTCCTGCCGATCCCGGTGACGCTGCCGCACGTCCCCGGCTACGACGTCTCGGGCACGGTCGACGCCCTGGGTGACGGGGTCGAGGGCCTCGCGGTGGGCGACGCGGTCGTCGGGTTCCTCCCGATGGCCGCGGACGGCGCGGCGGCGGAGTACGTCGTCGCCCCGGCCGACGCGCTGGTGCCGGCCCCCGCCCGCATCCCGCTCGCCGACGCGGCCGGGCTCCCCTCGGTGGGCCTGACCGCCTGGCAGGCGCTGTTCGAGGCGGGCCGGCTCGAGGCGGGGCAGCGGCTGCTGGTCAACGGCGCGGGCGGGCCGGTCGGCGGCTACGCCGTCCAGCTGGCCGTGCGCGCCGGCGCCCACGTGATCGCGACCGCGAGCCCGCGCAGCACGGAGAGCGTGCGGGCGGCGGGCGCCCAGGAGATCGTCGACCACACCACGACCTCGCTCCTCGACGCGGTGGCCGAGCCCGTCGACGTCCTGCTCAACCTGGCGCCGATCACGGCGGAGGCCTTCACCGCCCTCGCCGCGCGGGTGCGCGACGGCGGCGTGGTGGTCTCCACGACGCCCATGGTGGCGACGCCGGGCGACGAGGCGCGCGGGGTGCGGGCCGAGACGATCTTCGTCCACCCGGACGCGGACGTGCTGCGCCGCATCGTGGACCTGGTCGACAGCGGGGACCTGCGCGTCGAGATCGCCGGCCGGGTGCCGCTGAGCGAGCTGCCCGCCCTGCACGCGCGGGCGGAGGCCGGTCAGGTGCACGGCAAGGTCGTGGTGGTCCCCACCGCGTGACGGGCCGGTCCCGTGCCGCGCCACGCCGGCGCGGCACGGCACGGGACCGCACCTCCCGGGTAGGCCGCCGGAGTCCTGCGGCAGACTCGGGACGTGAGCGACCACCGCCGCGTGACCACCGGCCGCCTCGTGCTGACGGCGCCGGCGCCGTCCGACCTGCCGGAGCTGCACGCCCTGCACGCCGACCCGCGCGGGTACCGGTACGTGCCGCAGGGCCGGCACACCACCCCCGGGCAGACCGAGCGCCTGGTCCGCGGGTACTCCGGCTCGTGGGCGCGGTACGGGCTCGGGGCGTGGGTCGTGCGGTCGGCCGAGGACGGTCACCTGGTGGGCATGGGCGGCTGCAGCGTCCGGGCCGACCTGGCGTGGAACCTCTACTACCGGATCGCTCCCGCCGAGTGGGGGCGCGGCTACGCCCACGAGCTGGCCGGCGCCGCCCTCGCCGCCGCGCACGAGCAGCGGCCGGACCTCCCGGTGGTCGCCTACCTCCAGGAGGCGAACGAGGGCTCGCGCCGGACCGCCGAGCGCACCGGCCTGCGACGGGTCTGGCGCGGACAGGACGCCGGCGACGCCGACCCCGGCGCGGTGCGCCTGGTCTACGCGGACCGCGACCTCGACGACGTCGTCCTCGCGGCGTTCACCTCGCCCTGACCGCCGGGTGTCGATCCGACGGCCGGGACCCGGCCGCGCGGCGCTCAGCGCAGCCCGAGACCGCCGTCCGTCGTCAGCACCTGCCCGACGACCCACGACCCCGCCGGCCCGACGAGCCAGCCGATCAGCCGGGCCGGGTCCGCGGGCTCGCCCCACCGGCCGAACGGCGTCGCGGCCCGCAGCGCCTCGAGCTCCGCGAGCGGCCGGTCCGTGGTGGCGGGGTCCAGGTAGCCGGTGTTCACCGGCCCGGGGTTCACGGTGTTCAGCACGATCCCGAGGTCCAGGAGCTCGGCGGCGACGGTCGCGGTGACGCCCGCCAGCGCCGCCTTGGAGGCCGCGTAGGCCACCTCGCCGCGCATCGGCCCGTGCAGCTGGCCCGACGTCATCCAGACGACCTTGGGCGCGCGGGCCGGGTCGGCGGGTCCGGTGCGGGCCGGGCGCTCGCCTGGCCGCGTGCCGCCGGCGGGCGGGCGGAACTGCGCCGCGAACCGCTGGGTGAGCTGGATCGTCGACCGGGTGTTCGTCTGCCAGAACGCGTCCAGCACCTCGGGCGTCATGTCCAGGATCGAGCCGTCCCCGCCGCTGCGGGCGTGGTTGCACACCAGGACGTCCACCGTCCCGGTCAGGGCCCGGGCGGCGTCGACCACCCGGTCGACCTCGGCGGGGTCACGCAGGTCCGCGCTGACCCGGTCGGCGACCGCGTCGCCCCGCAGCGCGTCCCGACGCCCTCGGCCACCGCCGCGAGGTCGTCCCCGCCCCAGGGCTGCTCCGCGTCGTGCGGCGCGAAGTCGTGCGTGACGACGCTCGCACCCAGGCGCGCCAGCTCCCGGGCGACGGCGAACCCGATCCCCCGGCGGCGGGAGACCCCGGTGACGAGCGCGGTCCGACCGGACAGCGGCAGCTCCTCGACGTGCACCCGGTGACGGTATCCGGCCGTGGCAAGGGAAATCGCCGACGGCGCCGGGCGCGGTCCTCGACGTGCCGCGCGCGGGCCGCCGCGCGAGACTGCTGGTCACCGACGGATCAGGAGGTCACAGGTGAGCGAGGGCAACGGCGTGCACACGGTGCACCGCGACGGCGCGTGGGTGAACGAGGTCGGGGGCCGGCAGGTCGGCGACCGGTACGACCACAAGGACGCCGCGGTGTCCGTGGGCCGCGAGGAGGCGCTCACGCGCCACGCGGAGCACCACATCCACGGGCTGGACGGCCGGGTGCACGAGAAGAACTCGTACGGGCACGACCCGCGCAGCATCCCGGGCTGACCCGTCCGGCCGCGCCACGGGCGCGCCCCCGCAGAAAACCTGCTGCGCCGGGCGCGCCCGCGGTGGTGTCCTCCTCCCCGTGGAGACCGCACACGACCGCACCGCCCCCGCCGACCGCGCGGCGCTGACCGCCCGCGCCCGCACGGCGCACGCCGACGCCTGGGCGCAGCAGGCCGAGCTGCGCCGGCACGCCGGCGGTGCCGCCGCCGACCTCCCGGGCATCCGCCTGATGACGAGCGGGCTCGACCACCCGCAGTGGAACCACGGGGACGTCACCGACCCCGCGCTGGTCGACCTCGACCGCGTGCGGGCGTGGTTCGCCGGGCACGGGGTGCGCTGGGGCGTCCGCGTGCCCGCCGGGGCGCCGTGGCCGCACGGTCGTCGCCTGTTCGGTCTGCGGCTGATGACGCTCGACCCGGCGGCGCTCCGGGCGGTCCCGCCCGTGGCGGGGCTCCGGGTGCGCGCCGCGGCCGGCGACGACCTCGCGACCGTGCTGGACCTCGACGCCGCGGCGTTCGGCGGGCTCCCCTCGCCCGCGTGGCTGCGGCCGCACCTGGAGTCCGCGGCGGTGACCACGGCGGTCGCCGAGCTGGACGGCGTGCCGGTGGGGACGGCGTACGTCGTCCGCTCCGACGGCCGCGCCGGGCCCGCGGCGTACCTGGCGGGCGTCGGCGTCCGGCCGGAGGCGCGCGGCCGCGGGGTCGCGGCGGCGATGTCGTCGTGGCTGCTCCGCGACGCGTTCGCGCGGGGATCCCGGTTCGCGCACCTGCACCCCGACGACGACCGGGCCGCGCGGGTGTACACGCGGCTGGGGTTCACCGAGGTGGACGGCCTCGACGTGTACGTCGACCTCGGCTGACCGGGCCGGGGCCGGCCGGGCACGCCCGCCGCGCCCGGCCCCGCGCCCGGCCCGGCCGAGGGGTCAGCGGCGCCCGTAGTCCGCGTCGCTGACGTGCTCGAGCCAGGTGACGACCTCGCCGTGCTCGTCCGCCTCCTGCAGCGCGACGTGCGCCATGAACCGGTCGGCGGTGGCGCCGTGCCAGTGCTCCTCCCCCGGCTCGATGCGCACGACGTCGCCGGGCCGGATCTCCTGGACCTCGCCGCCGCGGCGGGCGACGTAGCCGATCCCGTCGGTGACGTAGAGGGTCTGGCCGCGGGGGTGGCGGTGCCAGGCGGTGCGCGCCCCGGGCGCGAACCGGACGTGCGCGCAGCCGATGGCGGTCTGCTCGTCGGGGTCGCGGACGGGGTCGATGAAGACGGTGCCGGTGAACCAGCTCTCCGGGCCGGCGGCGGTCCGGCCGCCGCTGGTGGTGATCTGCATCGGGTGATCCTTCCGGTGGGGTCGCGGTGCGGGTCCGGGCGGGTGCCCGGCTCAGCCGCCGGCCGCGGCGAGGGTGACGGTGACGTCGCGCGGACCCGCGGCGAGCAGGTCCGTGGCGGCGTCGTCGACGGTGCCGAGGCGGGCGATGCCCGTCCAGTAGCCCACGTCGCCGTAGTACAGGACGAGGTCGCCGGACGGCGCGTACCAGCCGATCTCGCCCGGCGCCGGGTCGTCGCCCGCCGGCATGCCCGCCATGGTCAGCGGCGGGTCGAGCGCGGCGATCTTCTCCACGCCGTCGAAGTCGGCGAACGTGAGGGTCAGCGGCAGCCGGGACGCGAGGTCCCGCGCCGCGGGGTTGTCGCGCAGCAGGCCGGGCACCGGGGTGCCGTCGATCGTGAGGACGACCGGGGTGCCCGCCGCGGCCGGCGTGGTGCCCGGTGCCGGCCGGGGCGTCGGGTCCGGCGTCGTGCCGGGCGTCGTGCCCGGCGTCGTGCCGGGCGTCGGGTCCTGCGGTGCTGCCACGGTCGTGCTCCTCCCGGGGGCGCGGTCGCCGCCGCCCGCCGCCGCGCAGCCGGTCAGCGGCAGCGCGCAGACGGCGACGACCGCGGCGGCGGCGAGCGGTCGGGACGGTGCGGGCACGGTGCCCTCCTCGGTGTCGGGCGGTCAGAGGGTGAGCAGCACCTTGGTGGCGCGGCGCTCGTCCATCGCCCGGTAGCCCTCGGCGGCCTGCTCGAGCGGCAGGGTGAGGTCGAAGACCTTCCCCGGGTCGATCGCGCGGTCCCAGATCAGCCGGATCAGGTCGGGCAGGAACCGCCGCACCGGGGCGGGGCCGCCGAGGATCTGCACCTGCGAGAAGAACAGCAGCTCACCGGGGAGCCGGACGTCGTGCGTGACGCCGACGAACCCGACGTTCCCGCCGGGGCGGGTCGCGCCGATCGCCTGGACCAGCGACTCCTGGGTGCCGACCGCCTCGATCACCGAGTGCGCGCCGAGCCCGCCGGTGAGCTCCTTGATCCGCGCCACGCCGGCGTCGCCGCGCTCCGTCACCACGTCCGTGGCGCCGAAGTGCCGCGCGAGCGCCTGCCGGTCCTCGTGCCTCGACATGGCGATGATCCGCTCCGCGCCGAGCTGCTTCGCGGCCAGGACCCCCATCAGGCCCACGGCGCCGTCGCCCACCACCGCGACCGTCCGGCCCGGGCCGGCCTGCGCGGCGACCGCGCCGAACCAGCCGGTGCCGAGGACGTCGGAGGCGGCCAGCAGGTGCGGGACGAGGTCCGGCTCGGGCTGACCGGGCGTGGCGACGAGCGTGCCGTCGGCGAACGGGATCCGGGCGCGCTCGGCCTGGGTGCCGATCGCGCCGTCGACGAACACGCGGTGCACGCAGCTCGACGGGAACCCGGCGCGGCAGATCTCGCAGGTGCCGTCCGAGATGACGAACGACCCCACGACGAAGTCGCCGGGCCGGACGGTCGTGACCTCGGCGCCGACCTCCTCGACGACGCCCACGTACTCGTGGCCCATCGTCGCGTGGTCCACGGGGTCCGCGCCGCGGTACGGCCACAGGTCCGAGCCGCAGATGCAGGTCGCGGACAGCCGGATGACCGCGTCGGTCGGCTCGATGATCCGCGGGTCCTCCCGCTCCTCGACGCGCACGTCGCCGGGGCCGTGCATGATCACTCCGCGCATGGGGTCCTCCTCGGGGTTCGGTGCGACCAGCCTGCGC
>JAPSIJ010000155.1:0-2866 GCA_031178805.1 Cellulomonas sp.
AGCACGTCGGCGGGCAGCCAGTGCAGCGCGGTGGACGACAGCACGGCGTGCGGCCGGCGGCCGTCGAGCACGTCGGTCCAGCGCGGGTCCCACAGGTCGGCGTCGGCGAACTGCACCCGGTCGCCGTGGTGCGCCAGCGCGTGCCGCCCGAGCTCCTGCAGCACCGGGTCGTAGTCGACCGCCACGCACGTCATCCCGGGGAACCGGTCGAGCACCCGCGCGGAGACCGAGCCGGGCCCGCAGGCCAGGTCGACGACGAGGGCCCCGGCCGGCGCCGTGTGCGCCAGCACGTCGAGCATCACCGCGAACCGGTCCTCGCGGCGGTTCACGTAGGCCGCCTGCTGGCGGTCCCACGCGGCCAGGTGCCCGGCGGACCACGCGGTCAGGGCGGCGCCGCCCGTCGCCGCGGTCACGCGCCGGCCCCCGCGGACGCGACGAGCGCCTCCGACAGCGTCGCCAGGGCGTCGATGCTCCGCACGGACGGGTCCATCTCCGTGGCGGGCACCGCGACCAGGCGGTCCGCGCGCACCGCGGCCAGCCCGGCGGTCACCGGGTCGGCGCGCAGCATCGCGGTCTTGTCCTCGGCGCTGTCGCCGTCGAGCCCGCGGGACAGGTCGGCGAGCACCAGCACGTCGGGGTCGCGCTGCGCGATCTGGTCCCAGCTGGTCTCGGTCCACTGCGCGTCCAGGTCGGCGAACGCGTTCGTGGCGCCGGCGAGCTCCGTGAGGGTCTGCGGCAGGCCGGTCCCGCCGGCGACGACGGGCGCGCCGTTGACGGTCGAGTACAGCCACGCCACGTCGAGCCCGGCGGCGTCCGGCGCCGCGGCCGCGACCTCCTCGAGCACGGCCCGCTGCCCGGCGACCAGCGCCTCGCCGCGGTCGGGCACGCCGAACAGGGCGGCGATGTCGGTGACCTCGGAGAAGATCGTCTCGAAGCCGACCTCGTCCGCGATCAGCGCCGGGTCCTCGCAGTCGTTCGCGGACAGGTAGGCCGGGACGCCCAGCTCGACCAGGTCCGCGCGGGCGCCGACGGCGTCGGGGCCGAAGGCCGAGGCACGCATCGAGTAGACGAAGTCCGGGTTCTCGGCCCGCAGCTGCTCGGCGGTCGGGTACTGGTCGGCGAGCACCGGCACGGCCGCGTACGCGTCGGCGTACTCCGGCGCGACGGCGTCGGTGAGGTAGCTCGTCCCGATCATCCGGTCCTCGAGCCCGAGCGCCAGCAGCACCTCGGTCGCGCCCTGCTCCAGCGTGACGGCACGCTCCGGGGGTGCGGTGACGGTGAGGTCGGTCCCGCAGGACGTGACCGTGACGGCCTCGGCGTCCGCGGGCGCGTCGTCGGCGGGCGAGGTCGCGTCCGCCGCGCACCCGGCGAGGGCGAGGACCGCCGCCATGGGGATGAGAATCATTCGCATGTCGAGAACTGTAGGGCACCCGGTGCGGTGCCCGGGACGGCACCGGGCCCGGCGTCGCGAGCGGCGGTGCGTCCGTCCGGGCACGGTCCGGGCACGGTCCGGGCGCGGTCCGCGCCGGCCCGGCCTACGCTCGCGACGTGCCCCGACGCCCCGTGACGCTCCGGACCAGCCCCGCCGACGCCGCCGCCGCGCGGGAGGTGGACGCCGCCGTCCGGGCGGGTCTCGACGCGCTGCGCGCCGAGCTCGAGGTGCCCGCGGCGTTCCCGCCCGCGGTGCTCGCGGAGGTCGACGCCGTCCTGGCCGCGGGCCCGGCCGCCGGGTCCGCCGGCGAGCGCGCCGACGCGACCGACGTCCCCTTCGTCACGATCGACCCGGAGGGGTCCCGCGACCTCGACCAGGCGGTGCACCTGGAGCGGCGCGGACCCGGGTACCGGCTGCGCTACGCCATCGCCGACGTCGCCGCGTGGGTGCGCCCGGGCGGCGCGCTGGACGCGGAGACCCGGCGCCGGGTGGTCACCCTGTACGGGCCGGACGGCCGCACCCCGCTGCACCCGCCCGCGCTGTCCGAGGGCGCCGCCAGCCTGCTGCCCGACCAGGACGCGCCCGCGCTGCTCTGGGACCTCGACCTGGACGCCGACGGCGCCCCGACCGCCGTCCGCGTGGGCCGCGCGGTGGTGCGCAGCCGCGCGCAGCTGACCTACGCGGGGGCGCAGCGGGCGCTGGACGACGGCACCGCGCCGGAGCCGCTCGTGCTGCTGCGCGAGGTCGGCCGGCTGCGCCAGGCCGCCGAGGTCGCGCGCGGCGGGCTCACCCTGCCGACGCCCGAGCAGGAGGTCGAGGTCGACGCGCGCGGCCGGTGGTCGCTGACCAGCCGGGCCACGCTGCCGGTCGAGGACTGGAACGCGCAGATCTCGCTGCTCACCGGCATGTCCGCGGCCCGGATCATGCTCGACGGCCGCACCGGCGTGCTGCGCACCCTGCCGCCTGCCGACCCCCGCGACGTCGAGCGCCTGCGCCGGTCCGCCCTCGCGCTCGGCGTCGCCTGGCCCGAGGGCGCCGACCACGCCGCGGTGGTGCGCGCCCTGGACCCGGCGGTGCCCGCCGAGGCGGCGCTGCTCAGCGACGCCACCGCGCTGCTGCGCGGCGCGGCGTACGTCGCCTTCGACGGCGAGGTGCCCGAGCAGGCGCTGCACGCCGCGATCGCGGCCCCGTACGCGCACGCCACCGCGCCGCTGCGCCGGCTGGTCGACCGCTTCGTCGGCGAGGCGTGCGTCGCGCTGTGCGCCGGTCAGGACGTGCCGGAGCACGTGCGGTCCGCCCTGCCCGAGCTGCCGGCGCTGATGGCCGCCGGCGACCGCCGGGCGTCGGCGTACGAGCGGGGGAGCGTCGACCTGGTCGAGGCCGCGCTGCTCGCCGGCCGGGTGGGCGAGGAGTTCGACGGCGTGGTCGTCGACG
>JAPSIJ010000155.1:2966-5987 GCA_031178805.1 Cellulomonas sp.
GCCAAGGGCCACCCGCCGGCCGCGAGGTGCGCGGAGACCCGCGCGACGTCCTCGGGGGACGCGGTGTCCAGCGTGGCGGCGCCGATCATCCGCTCGACGTCGTCCGTGCCGATGGTGGCGCCCCGGCTGGCGAGCACCGCCAGGTCGCCGGCGATCTGGTGCACCTCGGCGTCGGTCAGCGTGCGCCGCAGCAGGCCCAGCAGCGCGACGTAGTCCTGCTGCGGGACGCCGGCGGGGTAGCCGGCGCGCAGCCAGCGGACCACCCGGGCGGGCCAGGTCGCGGGCGTGGTCTCGGACACCGCCGTCACCCCGCCTCGACGAGGGCGGGCCAGCCGTGGCTCAGGTCCAGCTCGCGACCGAATCCGCCGGCGACCACGAACGTGATGCCGAGCAGCACCGCCGCCACCACCAGCGCGAAGCACAGCACGGCGAGCACGCGGCCCAGCGGGTGCGGCGCCGGGGCCGCCCCCGCCGCGTGCCGCTCGGCGTCGCCGCCCGCGCCCCAGGCCGCCGCACGCAGCCCGAGCGCGAACAGCACCGGCAGGCCGGCGCCGAGCACCAGCGACACCAGCAGCACCTGGCCGATCGTGCCGAGCTCGGCCGTCAGCATCCCGCCCATCAGCGCACCCCTCCCGCGGCGGCACGGGTCTGCGGCCGCGCCGGCTCCTGCCAGTCCTCGTTGACGTTCCCCGCGTGCACGGCGTCCCGCCGCGACCGCACGTACATCACGACGCTCAGCGCCACCAGCACCACGACCACGGCGCCGGCGCCGAGCACGCCGCCGCCGAGCAGGTGCGCCAGCCACCACGTCCCCGCGCCGACCAGCCCGGAGGCGGGCATCGTGATCAGCCAGGCGACCACCATCCGGCGCGCCACCCGCCAGCGCACCGTCGCGCCGGGCCGCCCCACGCCGGTGCCGAGCACGGCGCCGGTGGTGACGTGCGTGGTGGACAGCGCCAGCCCGAGGTGGCTGGACACGAGGATGGTCGCGGCCGACGCCGTCTCCGCCGCCAGGCCCTGCGGCGGCGCGATCTCGACCAGGCCCTTGCCGAGCGTCCGGATGATCCGCCAGCCGCCGAGGTACGTGCCCAGCGCGATCGCCAGGGCGCACGCGACCTTGACCCACAGCGGGATGCCGGTCGTGCTGGTCCAGTGCCCCGAGGCGATGAGCGCCAGGGTGATCACGCCCATCGTCTTCTGCGCGTCGTTCGTGCCGTGCGCCAGCGAGACCAGCGACGCGGAGCCGATCTGGCCCCAGCGGAACCCGCGGTCGGTGTACCGGGCGGCCACGCCGGCGGTGATCCGGTAGACCCACCAGGTGCCGGTGGCCGCCACGAGCCCCGCCACGACGGGCGAGGCGAGCGCCGGCACCACGACCTTGCCCAGCACGCCGTCCGGCTCGCCGCCGTCGCCCGCCCAGTGCACGGCGCCCCAGCCGAGCCCCGCGACGGTCGCGCCGATCAGGCCGCCGAACAGCGCGTGCGACGAGCTCGACGGCAGGCCGAGCAGCCAGGTGAGCAGGTTCCACACGATCGCGCCGACCAGGCCGGTCAGCACGATCAGCAGCAGCGCGCCGCCGCCGTCCTGCACGAGGTCCGGCCGCGGCGCGCCGTCCTCCTGCTGGATCCGGACGACGGCGTTGGTGACGGTCAGCGCCACCTCGACGGACAGGAACGCCCCGACGAGGTTGAGCACCGCGGAGAGGGTCACGGCCGCCTTCGGGGGCAGCGCGTGGGTGGCGATGGAGGTGGCCATCGCGTTGGCCGTGTCGTGGAACCCGTTGGTGAAGTCGAACGACAGGGCGACGACGACCACCAGCGCGAGGATGACGGTTGCTGCGTCCACGGCCGCCACGGTCCTCGCCCGGCGCCGGGAGTGCAGGCCGGGCACCGTTCCGTCGGCGAGTCGTCGCCCGCCGTTCACGCGGCGCGGCGGGGAGCGGCCGGCGAGCGCAGCGGGGGAGCCGCGTCAGCCGGTGAGCAGCGGCGTGAGGGCGACGACGACGCCGTCGGCGGGCCGGGTCCAGCCGCCGGCCGATGCGCGGTCCGCGGCGACCGACTCCTGGACCGCGTCGAGCGCGGCGGCCAGCGTCGCCGCGGCGTCGTCGACGACCGCCTCGTCGTCGGCGCCCTCCTCCGTGCCCAGCACGCGCACCAGCGCGGCGCCGGCCGCCACGGCGGCGGCCGTCGACTCCCGCAGCGCCGCACCGCGCTCGTCGTCGCCGGCGCGCACGGCGAACGGCACCACCGGGGAGGTCTCCTCCCGGGCGCGCGCCGCGTCGGCCGCGGTGACGGTGCGGGCCGTCTCCACCGCCCGCCGCACGTCCAGCGCGACCTCCGCGGCGCGGTCGAGCGTCGCCGCGTGCCGGTCCTGCCGCTCCCGCCACGACCGGTAGTGCCGGGCGGTCCAGTTGCCGCGCGCCGCCTCCCGGGCGTCGGCGACGGCTGCCGTGGTGGCGGCGCGGACCGCGCGCAGCGGGACGGCGCCGGGCAGCGGCAGCCCGTCGTCGCGCACCGCGGCGGCCAGGGCGTCGAGGTGCTCCGCGGTGGCGGTCCGCAGCCGGTCCAGCGCCCGCTCGGCCGGGGTGAGCGGGAGCGGCGGCACGAGCAGGTTCACGCCGACGCCGATCAGCGCCCCGGCCAGCGTGAGCCCCACGTAGGCCGAGACGTAGCCCACCGGGTCGGTCGCGCCGATCACCAGCGCGAACAGCGCCGACGTCGGCACCCACGACCCGCTGTCGCCCAGCAGCGGCCAGCCGCTGAGCAGCACGCCGGCCAGCACGACCACCGCGAGCCCGGCCAGCTCCGGCAGCGCCAGGGCGTCGGTCACCCGGGCCACCACGACGCCGAGCGCGATCGCGAGGACCGCCTGCGCCGAGCGCCGGGCGGACGCGTGCACGGTCGCCGAGGTCGCGATCACCGCGCCGAGCGGCGCGTAGTACGGGTAGTCGCTCCACGGGCCGGGCACCAGGCCGACGAGGACCCAGGCCAGCACGGCGGCCCCCGTGGTGCGCAGCGCCCG
>JAPSIJ010000156.1 GCA_031178805.1 Cellulomonas sp.
CCTCAGGCGCGCCCCGACCGCCGCACGACCTCGTCGCGGCTGAGCGCGGTGCCGTCGCCGTCGACCGGGAACCACGCCCGGTGCTCGCACTCGTGGCAGGACACGAACGTGACGGCGGTGCCGTCGGCCAGGGTCATGTGCAGCCGGGTGAGCCGCGGGGACGCGCACACCTCGCACGCCCCCGTCCCGGGCGCGTGCTGCCCGCCCGCCTGGCTCAGCGAGCCGAGCGGCGCGGCCTCCGGCTGCGCGCGGCGGCCCTTGCGCCGCGGCGTGCCGCCCCCCGCGGCCGCCACGCGGTCAGTCCTCCTCGCCGCGCAGCACCCGCAGGTGCCCCCGGCGCCGGGTCTCGCCGTCCGCGAGCCGCGCGGCGGGCGGCAGCCCGTCCGGGACGGCCGCGGCGTGCCGGGGCGCGGGACGGCCGGCCTCGCGGACCGCGTCGGCCAGCGCGAGCAGGTCGTCGTGGCTCGGGCCGGTCTCCACGAACTCCGGCGTCAGCCGGACGACCTCCCAGCCGCGGGGCGCGGTGAGGCGGGACGCGTGCTCGGCGCACAGGTCGTAGGAGTGCGGCTCGGCGAGCGTCGCGAGCGGGCCGAGCACGGCGGTCTGGTCGGCGTAGACGTACGTGAGCGTGGCGACCGCCGGTCGACCGCACGCGGTGCGGGAGCACTGGCGGACGGGTCTCACGGGGTAGACGGTACCCGCGCCGGGGCCCGGGCCGCGTGCGCGACCCGCGGGTCCGCCCGGTTACAGTGCCCGGATGGCTCCCCGTCGGTTCGTCCCCGCCCTCCCGGGCGACCGCGCCGTCGGCCCGGTCCGCCGCCGGGACCGGCGCGGCCGCGGCATCCGCGGGCCCCTGCTGCCCTCGACGCTGCCGGCCCACCGGACCCGCGCCGAGCGGTTCGACGACCTGGTGCTCGACTCGGTCGAGCGCCTGGAGTCCCGGTGGGCCTCGGCGCTCGACGGGGTCGAGTTCGCCGTCGAGGACGTGCCGCCGTCCAACCCCGCCCCGTGGGAGCACGGCGGCGTGCCGCTGGGCCGGTACTTCCCCGCGCAGCCCGGGCTGCCGCCGCGGATCGTGGTCTACCGCCGGCCCGTGGAGAGCCGGTCGGTGGACGCCGACGAGCTGGGCGACCTGGTGCACGAGGTCGTCGTGGAGCAGGTGGCCCACCTGCTCGGCCGCTCCCCCGAGGAGGTCGACCCGGAGCTCGGCGACGGCCGGTGACCGGCCCGGGCGCAGGGCCGCGGGCGGTAGCCTGACCCGGCCATGACGACGCCCTCCCCCGCCCCGCGCCCGGACGACGCCGTGCGCGTGGTCAGCATCGTGTTCCACCCCGGCGACGAGCTCGCCGACTTCACCCGCTCCCTGGCGGCCGCCACGACCGCCGAGGTCGAGCTGGTGCTGGTGGACAACGGCACGGAGCCCGACGTGGCGGACCGGGTCGCGGCCGAGGCGGGCGGCAGGGTGCTCCGCACCGGCGCGAACCTCGGCTACGGCGGCGGCGCCAACGCGGGCGCCCGCGGGGCGACGCAGCCGTGGCTGGTCGTGGCGAACCCGGACGTCGTCTGGGAGCCGGGCGCGCTGGACGCGCTGCTGGACGCCGCGCGCCGGCACCCGACGGCGGGCGCGTTCGGGCCCGCGCTGCTCAACGAGGACGGCACGGTGTACCCCTCGGCGCGGGAGCTGCCCTCGCTGACCCAGGGCGTCGGGCACGCGCTGTTCGCGCGGGTGTGGCCGGGCAACCCGTGGACCCGTGCCTACCAGCGCCGGCAGGAGACCGCCGGGCAGGAGCGGGTGGCCGGCTGGCTGTCGGGCGCCTGCCTGCTGCTGCGCCGGGAGGCGTTCGAGGCCGTCGGCGGGTTCGACGAGGACTACTTCATGTTCTTCGAGGACGTCGACCTCGGCGAGCGGCTCGCGCGGGCCGGCTGGGCGAACGTCTACGTGCCCACCGCCCGCGTGCTGCACGTCGGCGGCGTGTCCTGGAAGGCGAAGCCCGCCCGGATGATCGCCGCGCACCACGCCTCGGCCGAGCGCTACCTGCACCGCCGGTACCACCGCTGGTACCAGTGGCCGATCCGCCTCGCGGTCTCCGCCGGGCTCCGGGTGCGGCAGGCCGTGGAGCTGCGCGCGGCGCGCTGAGCCTGTTCAGCCCACCCCGAGCCGCGCGCCCGCGCGGACCTCGGCCCGGGTGACCGCCTCCGCGTCCACGAGGGGCTGCAGGACCGACAGCAGCGTGCCGTCCGGCCGGGGGGTCGAGGCGACCAGCGCCCACGCCACGTCGGCCGCCGGGTCGTCCGCCACGACCTCGACACCGGCGACACCCCGGCCGAGCTCCCCGACCTCGAACGGCACGGTGGAGCCGAGCGGCACCTCGACCTCCTGCTCCCCCACCACGCCGGTCGCGCCGTAGCCGCGGACGGTCACCGTGACGGTCGGGCCGGCCGGCTCGGCGTCGGCCTCCGGGTCCGGGCGCTGCCCCTCGGTGGGCTCGGGCGTCGGGGTCGCGCTCGGGGCGGGCGCGGGCTCCGCGTCGGCGCCGGCCGCCGGCACCGCGCCGAGGGCCAGCGTGGCCCGCGCGCCGGCCGGCGTGGCGAGCACACCGCTGCCGGTCGCGACGGCCGCCGCCCAGGCGCGCTCCAGGCGCGGGCCGGCGTCCAGCTCGCCCGCCTCGCCCTCGCGCGCGACCTGGGCGCCCGCGACCACGGGGGCCGACGCCTCGACCACCGCGGTGTACGTCCCGGCGTCCAGCCCGCCGAGCGAGAGGTCCGTCACCTCGCCCGCGGCCAGGTCCACCGCCTCGGCGCCGGGCAGCGGCACGTCGCCGTCCGGGCCCAGCAGCCGCACCGACACCGTCGCGCCGTCGGCGCCCGGCGCCAGCAGCCGGAGCGCGCCCGCCTCCGGGGCGTCCACCTCGGTGGCGAGCACGGAGATGCCGGGCACCACCTGCGTGGCGGCCGGGGCCGTGCCGCCGGTGACCAGGTCGGTGCCGCGCGGCGTGAAGCCGTCCAGCAGCGAGTCCTGCAGGTACGCGCCCACCTGGCCGCCCGCCGCGGACACGTGCACGACGAGCCGCCGCTGCTCCGCGGCGACGCCCGGGAGCACCACCGCGCGCTGCTCGCCCGGCGCGACGAGCACGTTCGCGCCGTTGGCCAGGTCCACCCCGCCGGCGGGGCCCCACGCCTCGATGGTGACGTCCGCGGGGGTCGAGCCCGGGTTCACCACGACCAGGTCGGCGGTGCTCTCCAGCGCGGTGCTGCCGCCGACCAGCCAGACGTCGGAGGCCGGTCGCGCGCACGAGGCCGCCGAGAGCCCGCGCAGGTCGCCGTCCGTCACCACGGACGAGGTGGCGGCGGCCACCCGGGCCGGCGCGTCGTCCACCGGGTCGGCGCGCACGACCACCGGCGCCGTCGGGGTGCGCAGCCGGCCGGCCCCGCCGTCCACCGCCGTGGCGGTCCCGCCCAGGGGGGTGAGGGACGCCTCGCCGGACGGGTCCGTGCCGAACGCGGTCACCGTCTCCACCGGCGCCACGGGCACCCGGTCGAACTCGGAGTCGCCGGAGGTCGTGTCGTCGGGCAGCCGCAGCGGCCCGGGGCACACCAGGGTGCTCGCGGTCGCGGCGACGTCCACGGTGGCGGCGGGCACGGGGTCGGTGCCGCCGGCGGGCCGCGTGCTCGCCACCGCGACCAGCCCGCCCGTCAGCCCCAGCACCAGCACGCCGGACAGCACGCGGCCCACCCGCCCGCGGCGCCGGGCCGCGGGGGCGTCCCCCGTGGTCGCCGTCGCGCCGGTCGCCTCGGTCCTGCTCATCGTCGTCCCGCCCGCCTGCGTCGCACCGGCAGCGCCAGCAGCAGGGCGAGCACGCCCACCACCACCTGCGCCACCGTCCAGATGGTCTGATCCGGCGCCCGGTGCACGACGACCAGCCGGCCGCCGTCGTCGCCGACCTCGAAGGTCTGCCGCCAGCCGTCGGTCACCGACCGCAGCGGCACGCCGTCCAGCGTGGCCCGCCAGCCGGCGTCGGCGCGCTCCGCGAGCACCAGCAGCCGCCCGGCGTCGCCGGACCCGATCGTCGTGTCCACGTGCGGCACCACACCGGGCACCGCGGGCACCGGCGTGCCCGCCGCCAGGCCGGCCGCGTCCTGCGCCGCCGTCGCGTCCGGGACGAGCCGCGCCCACGCCGTGACGGCGGTGGCGGCGGGGCCGTCCTCCCCGACCGCGGCGCCGGACGGCTGCACCCGCCAGATGACCCCCGCGTCGCCCTCGGTGATCCGCTCCAGGCCCGGGGTGGCGTCCAGCCGCCCGACGAGCGCGGAGCGGGCCTGGTCGAGCGCGACGTCGTCCGCGCGGTCGGCGGCCAGCGGCGGCACCAGCACGTCCGCCACGGCGAGCGCCGCCAGGTCGGCCGACACGTCGGTGCTCGACCCGACGGCGAGCGTGCCGACCACCGCCTCCAGCTCCGCCGTGGCGTCGTCGGGCGTCGCCACCCGGGGGTCGGCGAGGGCACCGGCGAGACCCGCGGTCCGCACCGCGGCCGACTCCTCGACCAGCTGCGGCCCGTCACCGCGCAGCAGCTGGTAGTCCAGCGCGCCGTCGGCGGCGGGCTGCACCGCGAGCACCCGCGGGGCGTCCTCGGACGCCTGCGTCTGCCGGCCGATCGCCGGGACGACGGCGCGCTCGCGCGTCGTGAGCGCCGCGCCGGCGCGCGCGTCCCAGGCCCACGCGCCCCAGGTGAGCAGGGGCAGCGCGACGACCAGGAGCGTCACGACGCCGGCCGTCACCTGCCGCCAGCCGAACGACACGCCCTGCAGGCGGTCCCGCAGCCCGCGGGTACCGGTCACCGCGGCCGCGAGCAGGCCCGCGGCGGCCAGCGAGACGCCGGAGCCGGCCCAGCCGACGACGACCGCCCCGTCGTCCTGGCCCACGCCGACCCGCCCGGCGACGAGCGCGACCGCGAGCCCCACGAGGGCGGCGCACCAGCCGAGCCGGACCGCGCGCGCCTGGGGCGCACCGCGCAGCAGGGCGAGCAGCGCCAGCAGGAGCACCGCGCCGCCGGTCGCGGCGGGCCACCAGCCGGCGACCGCCGCCGGCACCCAGGCCGGCAGCCACCCGGGCACGAGGGTCGCCGCGTCGGCCGGGACGCCGAGCAGCGCGGCCACCGGCGAGGCGGGGTCGGACGCCAGCGGGGCACCGGGATCGGCCAGCAGCAGCCGCAGCCCCGCGGTGCCACGGGCCGCCGCCTCGGCGAGCGTCGGGCCCAGCAGCACGAGCGCCGGCACGGCCGCCAGCACGACGCGCAGCCGCCGGCCGCGCGGCGCGCACGCGGCCACGAGCAGCAGCAGCAGGACACCGGGCAGCAGCAGGGCGGGCGCACCCGCGGCGACCGCCGCGAAGGCCAGCGAGGCGGCCGCGGCCGCGGCGACCGAGCCGCTCGCCCGCGGTGCGGCGGCGGGCGGACCGGCGGGCTCGGGGTCGAGGTCGAGGTCGGGGCGGGCGGCGGGCCGGTCGGCCGGCTCGGGGTCCTCGGCGGTGCGGTCGTCGGCGGGGCGGACGTCCGCGGTCGCGTCGTCGGCGGGGCGGTCGTCGGTGGTGCGGTCGTCCGCGGTCGCGTCGTCGCCGGCGGCGTCGTCGGCCACCCGCGCCGTCACCTCGCCCGCGCGCGTGCCGGCCACCGCGGGGGTGCCGGCCACCGCCGGGGTGCCGCGCACCGGCGTGGCGGCGGACGCCTCGTCGGGGGCGTCGGCGCGGTCCGCGACGTCCTCGCCCTGGGCCCGCCCGGCGACCTCGCCGGTGCCCGCCGCCTCGGCCCGCCCCTCGTCCGCGGGCGCGTCGTCCCCGCTCGGCTCGTCCCCGGTCGGGGCGTCCCCCGTGGCGGCGTCCGCGCCGCGCACCCGGCGCCCGCGTCGCCCGCGGCCCGCCTCGCCCGCGCGGGCCCAGGCCTCGGGGTCGGGCCACTCGTCGGCGCCCGGGTCGCGGCCGGGCTGCTCGGCG
>JAPSIJ010000157.1 GCA_031178805.1 Cellulomonas sp.
CCCTGGGTGATGCCGCTGATCACCCAGCGCTGCGCGATCAGGTAGACCACGATCGTCGGCGCCATCGCCATCAGGTACGACGCGAAGGCCACGTTGTAGCTGGTGCCGAACTGGCTCTGGAAGATGTTCTGCACCACGGGCAGGGTCTGCATCCCGGGGTCGGCGGTGATCAGCGACGGGATCATGAAGTCGTTCCACGAGGCGAGGAAGGCGAAGATGCCGACCGTGGCGTTCATCGGGCCGAGCACCGGCAGGATGATCCGCCAGAACACCTGCCAGGTGGACGCGCCGTCGATCCGGGCGCTCTCCTCCAGCTCGACCGGGATGGACCGCAGGTAGGCGGAGTAGAGCAGCACGCTGAACGACAGCTGGAACATCGCGTGCAGCAGCCCGACGCCCACCGGGTTGTCCAGGCCGACCGCCGCGGTCATCTTGATCTGCGGCAGGGCGACCACCGGGAACGGCAGGAACATGGCCGCCAGCAGGTAGACGAACGACCAGCGGAAGAACCGGTGCGACCAGTGCCGGACGATCGCGTACGCCGCCATCGAGCTCAGCAGCAGCGTCACCAGCACCGTGATCGCCGCGACCAGCACCGAGACGCCGAACGCCACCGGGTACCGGGTGAGCTCCCAGGCCTCCGCGAAGCTGCCCGGGTGGAACGGCGCCGGCAGGGCGAACGCGTTCTGCTCGACGGCCTGCCCGCTGGTCTTGAACGCCATCGCCACGACCACGTACAGCGGCGCGAGCACCGTGAGCGAGGCGAGGCAGAGCAGCACGGTGAGCGGCCAGCTGGTCCGGTCCGTCCGGCGGGGCCGGCGCGGGCGGTCCGCGGGGCGCCGGGGCGCGAAGCCCGCGGTGCCGTCGGGGACGGCGGTGGTGGTCGTCGCGGTCACAGTCGCACGCTCCTGCCCCGGGTCACGACGAGCTGCGCGATGGAGATGACCACGGTGATCACGAAGAACACCGTCGCGTTCGCCATCTGGTACGCGTAGTCCCCGCCGGTGAACCCGCCGAAGATGGACATGGCGACGCTGCGGGTCGCCGTGCCGGGACCGCCGCCGGTGAGGCCGACGATCACGTCGTAGACCCCGAGGTAGCCCTTCACCCCGAGGATCGTGTTGATCACCACGAACCCGCTGATCAGCGGCAGCGTGATCGACCGGAACTGCCGCCACGCGCCGGCGCCGTCCAGCGAGCTGGCCTCGTACAGGTCGGGCGGGATCGAGGTCAGGCCGGCGGTGTAGACGAGCAGCGCCCCGGGGATGGTCTGCCACGCGGACACCACCACGATGGACAGCCAGGCGAGGTCGGGGTTCCCGAGGATGCTCTGCTCCAGCGGGGTCGCGCCGAGGGACGTCGCGAGCGCGGGCAGGGTGTTCGCGAACAGGAAGCTGAACACGTACGCGACGACGATGCCGGACAGCACCATCGGGATCACGAACACGGTCCGCAGCCCGGTGGCGAACCGGATCCGCCGGCTGAGCGCGACCGCGAGCGCCAGCGCGACCGTCTGCGCCACGACGACCGTGACGAGGGCGAACAGCAGGGTGAAGCCGTACGACTCGAGGATCGTCGGGTCCGTGACCAGCGCGGCGTAGTTGCGCAGGCCGAGGAACTCCCAGTCGCCGAACCCGACGTAGCTGGTGAGGCTGTAGAAGATGCCCACGACCGCCGGGATCACGATGATCGCCGTGAACACGACGAGGGCGGGGACGAGGAACAGGTAGGCGATCGCCTCGGGCCGCCCGCGGTGCCGGGCGCGGGCCGGGACGGCCCCCTCCGGCGGCGCGGCGGCCCCGAGGGGCGTCTGGACGGTCACGGGGTCTCCTTCTCCGGCCGCGACGACGGCGTCGCGGTCACGCTGTGGCGTCCCGGGTGGCGAGCCGGCGCCAGTCGGCGTCGAGCTGGCGGAGCATGCTGTCGAAGTCGCCGGTGCGGATGGCGGCCTGCAGGTAGTTGCCCAGCGGGATCGAGGTGGGGATGAACGTGCCGGCGCCCTGGTAGAACGCGGCGCGGTCGACGTAGTCCTGCAGGCCGGCGAGGCGCTCGTCCTGCTGCGGCGGGGCGTCCGTGGTGGTCGAGTACGCGAGGTTGTCGCGGTTGTAGGCGTCGAGGACCTCGGGCTGCATGAGGAACTCCACCAGCCGCTCGGCGTCGTCGACCCGCCCGGTGCGCTCGGGGATGTACAGCGCCAGGTCGACGTTGACCCGGGCCTGCCGGTCGGCCGGGTCCTCGCTCACCGGCAGCGCGAACGTGCCGACCTCGAGGGTCTCGTCCACCAGCGCGATCTGCCCCAGCGCCCACGGGCCCTGCAGGTACATGCCGACCTCGCCGCGCCCGAAGGCGAGGTTGCCGTCGGCGTAGGAGCGCACCGCGTGGTCCGGGTTGAAGAACCCGGCGATCGTCCTGGCGCGCTCCATCGGGACGGCGAAGTCCCGCTCGAACGACACGGGGGCGTCGGGGCCGACGTCCGTGCCGACCTCCTTCATCCGCGCGAAGAAGTCCGCGGTGTCGACCAGGGAGCCGACCGAGTAGTCGAACAGGCCCTGCCACAGCGTCCAGGTGTCCCGGTCGGTCGCGTACACCGGGGTGATCCCGGCGTCCCGCAGCGCGGTGCACACGTCCACGAACTGCGTCCAGGTCTCCGGCACCGGCAGCCCGAGGTCGGCGAAGATCCGCCGGTTGTAGATGACGCCGGCCGCGGCGAGCGAGTACGGGAGCAGGCTGGTGCGGTCCTCGTAGGTCGCGTACTGGTCGGCGAGGGCGCTGATGTCGCCGCGCACCCGCGCGGCCGACGGCAGCCCGGACAGGTCGCGGAACTGGCCCCGGCCGACGTACCGGGCGAGCTCCAGGTTGCCGTTGAAGCAGCCGACGTCGGCGGGCTCGCCGCGGACGAACTGCGGCGCGATGGCGGTCGTGGAGTCGTGCACCACCCGGATGCCGCGGTTCTCGGACTCGAACCGGCGCAGCAGGTCGCCGAAGTACGCGATGACCTCCTGCTTCTGCAGGTAGAACCGCAGCGCGCCGCCGCCCCCGGAGGTCCCTGCGCCGCACCCGGCGAGGGCCAGGGCGAGCGCGCCGGCGGAGCCGGCGAGGAACGAGCGGCGGCTCACGGACGGGCCGGGACGGGCGGCTGGACCCACGGGTGTCTCCTTCGACTCGATCGTCATCGATCGTGCTCAGGCGACATTACAGCGCTGTAAACCCGTGTCAAGGGCGCCGGCCGCCCGCCGTCCCGGGGCGGTCAGTCGGCGGTGACCTCCGCGACGCGGCCGTCCTCCACGTGCCACCGCCGGGTGAGCCGCACGGTGTCGAGCATCCGCCGGTCGTGCGTCACCAGCAGCACCGTGCCGTCGAACGACTCCAGCGCCTGCTCCAGCTGCTCGATCGCCGGCAGGTCGAGGTGGTTGGTCGGCTCGTCCAGCACCAGCAGGTTGACCCCGCGCGCCTGGAGCAGCGCCAGCGCGGCGCGGGTGCGCTCGCCCGGCGAGAGGGACACCGTGGCGCGGGTGACGTGGTGGCCGCCCAGGCCGAACTTCGCGAGCAGCGTCCGCACGTCGGCGGTGGACCAGTCCGGCACCTCCCGGGCGAACGCGTCACCCAGCGCGGCGGCGCCCTCGAACGCGCCCCGGGCCTGGTCCACCTCGCCGACCAGCACGCCGGACCCGCGGTCCACCCGGCCCTCGTCCGGCGCCAGCCGGCCCAGCAGCAGCGCCAGCAGCGTCGTCTTGCCCGCCCCGTTCGGCCCCGTGATCGCGACCCGGTCCCGCCAGTCCAGCTGCAGGTCCACCGGCCCCAGCACGAACGACCCGCGCCGGACGGTCGCCGCTCGGGCCGCGGCCACCACGGACCCCGACCGCGCGGCCGCCGCGATCGTCATCTGCAGCTGCCACTCCTTGCGCGGCTCGTCGACCACGTCCAGCCGCTCGATCATCCGCTCGGTCTGCCGCGCCTTCGCGGCCTGCTTCTCCGAGGCGTCCGCGCGGAACTTCCGGCCGATCTTGTCGTTGTCGGACGCCCGGCGGCGCGCGTTCTTCACGCCCTTGTCCATCCAGGCGCGCTGCATCCGCGCGCGGGAGGCCAGCGCGTCCCGGCGCGCGGCGTAGTCCTCGTACGCCTCCCGCGCCCGCCGCCGGGCGGTGGACCGCTCCTCCAGGTAGGCGTCGTACGAGCCGCCGTACACCGCGACCCGCTGCAGGCTCCGGTCGATCTCCACCACCGAGGTGACCGTCCGGCTGAGGAACTCCCGGTCGTGGCTGACCACCACCACCGGCGCCGTGGCGCGGTGCACGAAGTCCTCCAGCAGCGCGAGGCCGTCCAGGTCGAGGTCGTTGGTCGGCTCGTCCAGCAGGTAGAGGTCGTACCGGGACAGCAGCAGCGCGGCCAGCCCCACCCGTGCCGCCTGCCCGCCGGACAGCGCGGTCATCGCCAGCCCCGGGTCCACGTCGAGGCCGAGGTCGGCGAGGACGGAGCCGGTGCGGGCGTCGAGGTCCGCGCCGCCCAGCGCGAGCCAGCGCTCCAGCGCCTCGCCGTACGCGTCGTCGGCCCCGGGCTCCCCGGCGGCCAGCCGCTCGGCGGCCGCGTCCATCGCCGCCTGCGCCGGCCCCACCCCGGTGCGGCGCTCCAGGTGCGCCTGCACCGACTCGTCCGCGCGGCGCTCGATCTCCTGCGCCAGGTACCCGAGGGCGGCGCCCGGCGGGGACACCGCGACCGTGCCGGCGTCCGGCGCGCGGTGCCCCGCGAGGATCCGCAGCAGGGTGGACTTGCCGGCGCCGTTCGGCCCGACCAGCCCGACGACGTCGCCGGGGGCGACCACGAGGTCGACACCGCCGAACAGCTCGCGGTCGCCGAACGCGGCGCCGACCCCCTTGGCCTGCACGGTGGCGCTCATGGGTCCATTGTCGCGGGTCGCGGGCGGCCCTCAGTCCTCCGCGGTCAGCGGCAGCCGGCGGACGCTGCGGAACCGCCGTTCCGTGCCGTCCACCGGGTCGGTGAACGCGAGCTCGCCGGCGAGCAGCTGCAGCGGCGTGCGGAAGTCGTCCACCGGCACGTCCCGGACGACTGGGTACAGCGGGTCGCCGACGATCGGGATGCCCAGCCCGAGCAGGTGCAGCCGCAGCTGGTGGGTCTGCCCGGTGCGCGGGCTGAGCCGGTACACGCCCAGCCCGTCGGCCTCGCGCAACAGCTCGACCCGGGTCTCCGCGTTCACCGGCGCCCCGGGGACCACCTCCGCCTGCCAGACGCCGCGCTCCTTGCGGATGTGGTTCCGGACGTCGACCGGCAGGGCGAGGTCGGGCCGCAGCGGGGCGAGCGCCCAGTAGGTCTTGCGCACCGCCCGGCGCTCGAACGCCGTCTGGTACGCCCCGCGCCACCGCTGCTCGGTCGCCAGCATCAGCAGTCCCGACGTCACCCGGTCCAGCCGGTGCAGCGGCGACAGCTCCGGCAGGTCGAGCTCGGCCCGCAGCCGGACGACGACGCTCTGGCGGACGTGCCGGCCCCGCGGGATCGAGGCGAGGAACGGGGGCTTGTCCACGACCACGAGGCGGTCGTCGCGGTGCACGACGTGGACGGCGCCGGGGACCTCCGGCTCGTCGCGCAGGTCGCGGTGGAAGAACAGGTGCTGCTGCGGCCGGTACGGGTCGTCCGGGCCGACGGGCCGGCCGTCCTCGGCGACGAACCGCCCGGCGGCGAGCATCCCGTCGACGTCGACGTGCTCGGGCAGCCGGGCGCGCAGCCAGGCGGCCATCGTGGGCCACTGCTCGGGCCACGTCTCCGGGCGGGACCGGTCCCGGTCCGGGGTGCGCAGCCGCGCGGCATCGAGGCCGTGGCGGGGCGGCAGCGGCGAGCGGGGCGGCACCCGGCGAATGGTACGGGCGCCCGCCGCGGAGCGGACGGGACCGGTCCCCGCCCGGTCCGCCAGGTACGATCGCCGGTGTCTGACCGACAAGAGCGTCGGGTCTGGTCGCCGC
>JAPSIJ010000158.1 GCA_031178805.1 Cellulomonas sp.
GGGGTCACCTCGGCCCTGGAGGCGGCTGCCTCCGCCGCCACGGCCGCCACGGCCCCGGCGGCCCTGGCCACGACGGGTGCTCCCGCCGGGCCGGCGCTCCTCACCGCGGCGGCGCTGCTGGGCCTCGGTGCCCTGCTCCGCCGCCTCCCGCGGACGGTCCTCTGACCGCCGCGCCATGAGCCCACCGGCCGGCGTCGGGTGCGGGACCGTCGCCGGCCGGTGGCATCGCTGACACGTCCTGTCCTCCCGCGACGGCCCGGCGGAGACCCCGGTCCCCGCCCCGACCCAGGGGCGCCCGGGCGCCGGGTCAGGTGGAGAGAGGAGCCACTGCAGAGCACCACCGGTCGGTGGCGGGTGCGGGCCCGCCGCCGACCGGTGCGCTGCGCGTCAGGAGGCGCGGAAGGAGCGCGCCATCCGGCGCTGCTGGTCCAGCACCTCGCCGATGCGGGCCTGCACCTCGTCCATCCGGCGGATGGTGGTGCTCACCGACTCGATCCCCCGGGAGACGGCGGCGGT
This sequence comes from Cellulomonas sp., assembly GCA_031178805.1. Classification (GTDB taxonomy): domain Bacteria; phylum Actinomycetota; class Actinomycetes; order Actinomycetales; family Cellulomonadaceae; genus Cellulomonas. The sequence continues at coordinate 517 of JAPSIJ010000158.1, forward strand.
GTTGGCCTGGATGTCGGCCACCTGCTGCTCCACCCGGGAGGTGGCGGCGGACGTGCCGCCCGCGAGGTCCTTGACCTCGGTCGCCACCACGGCGAACCCGCGGCCGGCCTGCCCGGCGCGCGCGGCCTCGATCGTGGCGTTCAGCGCGAGCAGGTTCGTCTGGTCGGCGATGGAGGAGATGACGCGGATGACGTCGCCGACCGCCGAGGACGACGCCTCGAGCGTGCGGACCTCGTCGGCCATGGCGGCGGTCTGCGCCACGGCCTCCTCCGCCACGCGGACCGCCTCGGCGGCGCTCTCGGAGAGCTGCGCGACGCTGCCGAGCAGGTCCTCGGAGGCGGCGCGGTCCCGGGAGGACGCCCGCAGGATGTCCAGGCGCTGCGAGACGAGCTGCGCCACGTTCCGCAGCGAGCCGCGGCGGCTGTCGCTCAGCTGGATCGTCTGGGTGGTGAAGAAGTCCATCGTGCCGAGCACCTCGTCCCCGACGATCACGGGGATGCAGACGCCGGAGCGCACGCCGGCCCGCTGCGCCGCGGGGGCGCGGACGCAGTCGGTCAGCTCGCCGAGGTCGCGCACGAACACCAGGTCCCGGGCGCGCCAGGCCCGGCCGGCCAGGCCGACGCCCTCGGCGAAGCTCGCCGCGAGGGTGACGCGCCGGAACTCCTCTCCCGCGGTGCCGGACTCGACCTGGAACCGCAGCACGCGGGCCTCGGGGTCGACGGCCCAGTAGGAGCCGTAGTCCCAGCCGAACTCCTCGCGCACGGTGTCGAGCGCGGTGCGCAGCGCCTGCTCCACGTCGGTGCAGGCGCCGACCTTGGCGACCGAGGTGGTGACGGCCTGCTGGTCGCGGGCGGTCTGGGCGATCTCCTCGGTGGCGCGCTGGGCCTCCAGCACCTGCGACACCGTCCGCGCGAGCACGTCGAGCACGAGCACCTGGTCCGGGTCCTCGCTGCGCACCTGACGGGACAGGAAGTCGAGCACGGCGACGACCCTGCCGTCGCGCCACAGCGGCATCGTCATCGCGCCGCGCGCACCGGCCCGCAGGAACACCTCGCCGCGCGGGCAGTTCGGCGGGTGCTCCGTGAGGTCCGCGACCGGCAGCACGCCGTCCCGCTGCCACGCCAGGCCGCACAGGCCGACGCCCTTGCGCATCCGGTAGTCCGGGGACATCCGGGTCAGCTCGTCGGACAGCGCGCCGACCTGCGCGGCGAACACCAGGTCGCCGTGCTCGGCGTCGACCTGCCACGCGGAGGCGTAGTCGTAGCCGAGCCCCGTGCGGATCGCGTCCAGGACGCTGCCGAGGTCGCGTCCCCGGCCCGGCGCGCCCAGCGCCTTGACCACCTCGTCGAGCGCCCGCAGCTCCCGTCGCACGTCCGCGCCCTCGGGCGCGGCGTCGACCGCGCGACCCCGTCGCCCCAGCAGTCCCGCCATGTGGGTTCCCCTCGCGTCGCTCACCGCGCGCGTCGTGGGCGCGCGGCATCCCCCTGAGTGGCCTCCCGATCGGCAGGCGCGGACGGTTCCTGAGCGGTCCCGGGCGGCGCGGCGGCGGTGCGCCCGACCGTGGGAGGATGCGGGCCATGCCCGCGCACGAGAGCAGCCCGTCCGCCGCCCGCACGTCGCTCGCGGACGTCGAGCCCGCGATCGCCCTCGGCCCGCTGGACGGCCGCTACCGCCGCACGGTGGCGCCGCTGGTCGACCACCTGTCGGAGGCCGCGCTGAACCGGGAGCGCGTGCACGTCGAGGTGGAGTGGCTGATCCACCTCACCTCGCACGGCGTCGTCCCCGGCGCCCCGGCGCTGTCGGCGGCGGACGTGGCGTACCTGCGCGGGGTCGTCACCGGGTTCGGCGCCGCCGACGTCGCGCGCCTGGCCGAGCTGGAGCGCACGACGGTGCACGACGTGAAGGCCGTCGAGTACTTCCTCAAGGAGAAGATCGCCGCCGCGCCCGAGGTGCTGGGCGACACGGTGCTGCCGTCGGTCTCCGAGCTGGTGCACTTCTGCTGCACGAGCGAGGACGTGAACAACCTGTCCTACGCGCTGATGGTCCGCGGCGCGGTGCACGAGGTGTGGCTGCCCGCGGCGAGCGCCCTCGTGGACGACCTGGCCGGCATGGCGCGGGACCTCGCGGACGTGCCGCTGCTCGCGCTCACCCACGGCCAGCCCGCGACGCCGACGACGCTCGGCAAGGAGCTGGCCGTCCTCGCGCACCGGCTGCGCCGCCAGCTGCGCCGGGTCGCCGGGGCGGAGTTCCTCGGCAAGCTCAACGGCGCCACCGGCACCTACGGCGCGCACGTGGTCGCCGTCCCCGGCGCGGACTGGCCCGCGGTCAGCCGGGCGTTCGTGGAGCACCTGGGCCTCACCTGGAACCCGCTGACCACGCAGATCGAGTCGCACGACTGGCAGGCCGAGCTGTACGCCGACGTCGCGCGGTTCAACCGCGTGCTGCACAACCTGGCGACCGACGTGTGGACCTACATCTCCCGCGGGGTGTTCACGCAGATCCCGGTCGCCGGGGCCACGGGCTCGTCGACGATGCCGCACAAGGTGAACCCGATCCGGTTCGAGAACGCCGAGGCGAACCTCGAGCTGTCCTGCGCCCTGCTCGACACCCTGTCGGCGACGCTGGTGACCAGCCGCCTGCAGCGCGACCTCACCGACTCGACCACGCAGCGGAACATCGGCCCGGCGTTCGGGCACGCGCTCCTGGCGGTCGACAACGTCCGCCGCGGCCTCGCCGCCCTGTCGGTGGACCGCGACCTGCTGGCCCGCGAGCTGGACCAGAACTGGGAGGTGCTGGGCGAGCCCGTGCAGTCCGCCATGCGCGCCGCCGCGGTCGCGGGGGTCACCGGCATGGAGAACCCGTACGAGCGGCTCAAGGAGCTGACCCGCGGCCGCCGGCTCACGGCGGACGACATGCGGGAGTTCGTCGCGGGCCTGGGCCTGCCGGACGACGTCGCGGCGCGGCTGCAGGCGCTCACCCCGGGGACGTACACCGGGCTGGCGACGGAGCTGGTCGGCTACCTCGACGCCTGAGCCGCCGGACGGGCGCACCGCGGGGCGGCTCCGGTCGACCGGACAGCGCCGGTCAGCGCGCGGCGGCGAGGTCGCCCGCGGCGACCGTGACCCCGGCGAGGTCCGCGAGCGCCGCGGCGTAGCCCGCGGCGTCCCCGGCCTCGGCGGCGGCCCGTGCCCGGACGGTCGGCCCGTGCAGGGCGGTGCGGACCTCGCGGCGCAGCGCCCGGGCGGCGCGCTCCGGCAGCCCCTCGACGGCGGCGGCGAGGTCCTCGAGCACCCGGCGGCGCTCGGCGACCACCGGCGGGTCCCACTGCCGGCTCCGCTGGGCGCGCTCGAACGCGGCGGCCTCGGCGGCGACCAGGGCGCGCGCCTCCTCGACCGTGGCGGCGTGGCCGTCCGGCGCGTGCTCGGCGACCGTGCTGAGGCTGACCAGGCGGACTCCGGGCAGCTCGCCGACGGCGGGGTCCACGTCGTGCTGCAGGGCGAGGTCGACGACCGCCAGCGGGCGGGCGCCGAGCGCGGCCTCGGCGGACCGGGCGCGGATCAGCGAGTCGACGTCGAGCACCGCGCCGGCCGCGCCGCTGCACGCGACCACCAGGTCGACGCCGGCGAGGCTGGCGGCGAGGTCGTCGGTGGCGGCGGTGACCCCGCGCTGCTCCGCGAACTGCCCGGCGCGGCCGCTGGCGGAGTAGACGAGGACGTCGGCGCAGCCGCGGGCCTTGAGCGCCGCGAGGCTGGCGCCGGCGTACGAGCCGGTGCCGATCAGCAGGCAGCGCACGTCGGACCAGGCGGGCAGCCCGTCCTCGACGAGGTCGAGGGCCACGCCCACGACGGAGCGGCCCGCGGCGCCGAGCCCGGTGCGGTTGCCGACGGCGCGCGAGGCGCGGGACGCGGCCTGGAACAGCCCCTCGAGCTCGGAGGTCGTGGTGCCGTCGCGGCGCGCGGCGGTCAGGGCCCGGCGCACCTGCCCGGCGATCTCGCGCTCGCCGACGACCATCGACTCCAGGCCCGACGCGACGGCGAACAGGTGCTCGGTCACGCGGTGCCCGGTGGCGGGGGCGAGGGAGCCGGCGACCCGGTCGGCGGAGTAGCCGGAGCGGGCGGCGACGGTGGCGGCCACGGCGTCCCGGGCGGCGTCGGCGTCGGCGGCGTCGTCGACATCCAGGTACAGCTCGAAGCGGTTGCAGGTCGCCAGCACGACCGCCCCCGCGATCGAGTCGCAGCCCGTCACGATCTCCCGTCCGACCGCGTGCACGTCGGCGGACAACCGCTCCAGCACGGACAGGTCGAGGTCGTGATGGCTGGCCACCAACGACAGCATCACCACGCCCAGAATTTAATCACTCCAGGGAAGAGGGGGCACAATCACACCGATGTCTGCTTCGTCACGCCTCCCCGCCCCCTCGGGTGCGCCGGCCGCCACCGCCCCGTCCACGCCTCCGCTGCCGTCGCACCCCGACGGCACGGGGCTGCCCGCCGACCACCCGCTGGTCGACGGCCGCACCGCCGGCGCGCCGCTGGTGGCCGCCTACCGGGGCCGGACGCCGTCGCGCCGCCCGGTCTGGTTCATGCGGCAGGCCGGGCGGTCGCTGCCCGAGTACCGCGAGGCCCGGAAGGGCACCGCGATGCTCGACGCGTGCCTGACGCCGGACCTGGCGTCGGAGATCACCCTGCAGCCGGTCCGCCGGCACGGGGTGGACGCGGCGATCTTCTTCTCGGACATCGTGATCCCGCTGCGGCTCGCCGGCGTCGACGTGGACATCCAGCCGGGCGTCGGCCCGGTGCTGGGGGCGCCGGTGCGGACCGCGGACGACGTGGCCCGCCTGCGCGACACCTCCCCCGCGGAGTCCCTGACGGCCGAGGTGCTGGCGCCCGTGACCGAGGCCGTGCGCCGCACGGTCGCCGCGCTCGGCAGCACCCCGCTGATCGGGTTCGCCGGCGCGCCGTTCACGTTGGCCGCCTACCTGGTCGAGGGCCGGCCCTCCCGCGACCACCTGGCCGCGCGCACGCTGATGCACGCCGACCCGGGGACCTGGCGCTCGCTCACCGAGTGGGCCGCCGACCTGACCGGCGCGTTCCTGCGGGCGCAGGTGCTGGCGGGCACGAGCGCCGCGCAGCTGTTCGACTCCTGGGCGGGCTCGCTGTCGCTGGCGGACTACACCGCCCGGGTCGCCCCCGCCTCCACCCGGGCGCTGGCGCACGTGGCGGACCTCGGCGTGCCGCGCGTGCACTTCGGCACCGGCACCGGCGAGCTGCTGGCCGCGATGCGCGACGTCGGCGCCGACGTGGTCGGCGTGGACCACCGGATCGGCCTGGACGAGGCCGTGCGGCGGCTCGACGGCCGGGTGCCGGTGCAGGGCAACATCGACCCCGCGCTGCTGGCCGCGCCGTGGCCGGTGCTGGAGGCGCACGTCCGGGACGTCGTCGCCCGCGG
>JAPSIJ010000159.1 GCA_031178805.1 Cellulomonas sp.
GACTCCGCCGCCGCCGTGTCCACCGTGGTGGAGGCCGTGCTCACGCTGTCCGGCGCCCTGGACGAGCACCTGCTCGACCCCGACCGCGCGCGGCGGGGGATCGACGACATCGTGGACGCGATCGAGTCGACCCCGCCCGGCACCCCGCCGCGCGCGCCGTACGCCAAGGTCCGCGACCTCGTCGGCTCGCTGCGGGAGCGGCAGCGGATGCTCGACCTCGTCGCCGCCTACCGGGAGCGCAAGCGCGCCGCCGACGCCCTCGACTTCGGCGACCAGGTCGCCATCGCGGCACGGCTGGCCCGGGACGTGCCGGAGGTCGCGGCGGGCGAGCGCGCCCGGTTCCGGGTGGTGCTGCTCGACGAGTACCAGGACACGTCGTACGCGCAGCTCGTGCTGCTGTCCGCGCTGTTCGGCGGCGGGCACCCCGTCACGGCGGTCGGCGACCCGCACCAGTCGATCTACGGCTGGCGCGGCGCCAGCGCCGGCGGCCTGGAGCGGTTCCCCACGGACTTCCCCGACGTGGCCGCGGACGGCGACCGCCGGCCAGCCGCCGTGTACGCGCTGTCCACGTCCTGGCGGAACGACGTGGCCGTGCTGGACGCCGCCAACCACGTCGCCGCGCCGCTGCGCCGGCCGGACCGCACGCGGGTGGCGCTGCCCACGCTGGCGCCCCGCCCGGGCGCCGGGCCCGGCGACGTGGTCGCCCACCTCGCCCCGACGCTGGAGGAGGAGGCGCAGGCGGTCGCCGAGTTCGTCGCGGCGCGCTGGCGGCCGGAGGGCGGCCCGGGCGTCGACGGCGGTGCGCCCGCGCCGGGCGGCGCGCGGGTCAGCGCCGCGGTGCTGTGCCGCAAGCGCGCGCAGTTCCCGGTGCTGCACCGCGCCCTGCGCGCCGCCGGGCTGCCCGTGGAGGTCGTCGGGCTCGGCGGCCTGCTGGCCACGCCCGAGGTGGTGGACGTCGTCGCGCTGCTGCAGGCCGCGCACGACCCCTCGCGCGGCGACGCGCTGATGCGGCTGCTGACCGGCGCCCGCACCCGGCTCGGGGCGGCGGACCTGCACGCGCTCGCCGACTGGTCGGCGCACCTCGCGCAGGGCCTCGACTCCCGTGCCGCGGCCGCCGTCGCCCGCGACCGCGCCGCGCAGCCCGCCGCACCCGGGCCCGACGGGACCGGCGCACCCGCCGCCGACCCGGCCCCGGTGGTCGCCGACGTCGTGGACGAGCGCAGCATCGTCGACGCCGTGGACGCCCCGCCGCCGCCCGGCTGGACCAGCCCGTCCGGCCGGACGCTGACCGCCACCGGCCTGGCGCGGGTGACCGCGCTCGGCGAGGTGCTCCGGGCCGTCCGGCAGCACACCTACCTGTCGCTGCCCGAGCTCGTCGGGCACGCGGAGCGCCTCTGGGGCCTCGACATCGAGGTCGCCGCCCGTCCCGGCCTGGCGCCGGCCCGCGCCCGCGCGCACCTCGACGCGTTCCGCGAGGTGGCCGTGCGGTACTCGGACGCCACCGACGACCCGAGCCTCGGCGGGTTCCTCGCCTGGCTGGAGTCGGCGGACGCGCACGAGCACGGCCTGGACATGCCGGTGGCCGAGCCGGACCCGGACGCCGTGCAGCTGATCACCGTGCACGCGGCCAAGGGCCTGGAGTGGGACGTCGTCGCGGTCGCCGGCCTGGTCGACGGCGGGCTGCCGGCCACCCGCACGCAGGGAAAGGACGGCCCGACCGACTCCGCCTGGCTCACCGGCCTCGGCGAGCTGCCGTACCCGCTGCGCGGCGACCGGCACGACCTGCCGGAGCTCGTGGTCGCGGGCGCCGCCGACCCCAAGGACCTCGAGGAACGGCGCAAGCAGTTCCTGCGCGACGCCGGGGACCACCAGGTGGCCGAGGAGCGCCGGCTCGCCTACGTGGCGTTCACCCGCGCGCGGTCCGCGCTGCTGCTGACGGGCGCGTGGTGGGGGGACGGCAGTCGGGTCCGGCCACCGTCGCTGTTCCTCACCGAGGTGGTCGAGGCCGGGCTGGCGCGGGTCGCCGGCTGGGCCCTGCAGCCGGACGACGCCACGGAGAACCCGCGGACGCAGGTGGCCGCGTCGGCCGTCTGGCCGGTGGACCCGTTCGCCCCGGCGGGGGACGACGCGCCCTCCCGCCGGCCCGCCGTCGAGGCGGCCGCCGCCGCGGTGCGCGCCGCCCGAGCGGCCCGGGACGCCGCCGCGGGCGCGCCCGACGCACCCGGCGCGCCGGTGCGCACGCCGTGGGACCGCACCGTCGACCTGCTGCTCGCGGAGCGCGAGACGGAGTCGCGGCCGCGGCCCGAGGTCGAGCTGCCCGCGCACCTGTCCGCCTCGGCGGTCGTCCGGCTGGCCGCCGACCGCGGCGAGTTCGCCCGGGCGCTGCGCCGCCCCGTACCGCAGCGGCCGTCCCCGCAGGCGCGCCGCGGCACGCAGTTCCACGCCTGGGTCGAGGGCTTCTTCGGCTCGCCCGCACTCGTGGACCTGAACGACCTGCCGGGCGCCGACGACGACTCCGTGGCGGTCGACGCGGGCGAGGCCGCGCTGCGCGAGGCGTTCCTGGCGACCCCGTGGGCCGCGCTGGAGCCGGTGGCGGTCGAGGTCGACGTGGAGACGACCGTCGGCGGCTACGTGCTGCGCTCGCGGATCGACGCGGTGTTCCCCGACCCGGACCGCCCGGGCGTGCCCGGCGCCGTCGTGGTCGTGGACTGGAAGACCGGCGCCCCGCCCGCCGACCCGGCGTCCGCCGCGGTGCGGGAGCTGCAGCTCGCCGTCTACCGGCTGGCGTGGTCCCGGTGGACCGGCACCCCGCTGGACCGGGTGGGCGCGGCGTTCTGCTACGTCGGGGCGGGCCGCACGGTGCGCCCCGAGCGGCTGCTGGAGGCGGAGGAGATCGAGCGCCTGCTGCTCGGCGCGACCGCCGAGGGCTGAGCCCGCGTCAGAGCGTGGCGGCGCCCGGCTCGGCGACGTCGCGGGTCTGCTCGTCCAGCTCGTCGAGCATCTGCACGGCGTCCGCGACCACCTCGTCGTCGCCCGAGCGCACGCCGTAGAGCAGCCAGCGGGCGAGCGCGAGCTCCCCGGCGAGCAGGGCGCGGTCGGCCAGGTGCGGGTCGGTGAGCTCGGTGCGGCGCAGCTGGTACGCCTCGAGGATCGAGTCCACGGCGTCCTGCGGGGCGGCGACGAGCAGCCAGGCGAGGTCGTCGGCGGGGTCGGCGACCTTGGCCTCGCCCCAGGACAGCACGCCGGTCACCGCGCCGTCCGCGACGAGCACGTGGTCGGCGGACAGGTCGCCGTGCACCACCGTCGGGCTGAACCGCCACAGCGAGACGTCCTCCAGCCGCTCCTCCCAGCGCCGCAGCAGCGACGCCGGCACGCGGCCGGTGCGGGCGGCCTCGTCCACCTCGGCCAGCCGGCGGGCGCGGTAGGCGGCGGCGTCGTACACCGGCAGCCCGGCGTCCTCGACGACCGCGACGGGCAGCTCGTGCAGGGCGGCGATCGACCGGCCCAGCGACGCGGCGACGCCCGGGCCCGGCACGAGGCGGTCCAGCGGCACGGGCCGGCCGCCGAGCTCCCGGTGCACGACCACGCGACCGCCCTCCTCGAGCGGGGCGGCGCCGGCGATCCGCGGCACGTCGAACGGCACCCGCCCGGCGTCGACCTGGTCCGCGAGGGCGGCGAGCAGCACCAGCTCGGCCTCGAGGGCCGCGCCCGCGGCGGCGCTGCGCGGGGCCCGCACCACCCAGTGCCGGCGCTGCGCGTCGGTCACCAGGGCGACGTCGTCGTCGCCGGCGGCCGCGGACGCGCGCACCTCCCGCGCGTCGAAGCCGGGGACGGCGACGGTCGCGAGGGCGGCGAGGGCGAGGGGTGAACGCACCGTCCCAGGGTAGGACCCGCGCGCCGCCACGGCGGTCCGCGCGCCGCCGGGCGTGTCCCCGCGGATCGCCGGGCACCCGCGGGGACGCCGACTGCGACGCCGCCGCGCGACGCGTACGGTGGCGTCGTGTTCGACTCCGACCTGCCCCTGTCGCGGACGGTCACGGACCGGGCCGCGGACCTCCGCGGTGACGAGGACCTGCTGCCCGCCCTGCTCGACGACGCCTCCACCCGCGTGCTGCTCGTGTCCGGCGGCCGGGTCGTCACCCGCGCCCGGGGCCGTCGCCGGTCCCTCGCCCTGTTCTCCCCGCAGGAGGCCGCCCTGCGCGCGCCGTCAAGCTCGCTGGCCGAGCGCTGGGCGTTCCTCGGCTACGACGACGCCGACCGCGTGCCCGGCCGGGCGCCCGCCGAGGGCCGCCCGGAGGGGCCCGCGTACCTCGCCCACCACGTCCCGGAGGGCGAGACCGCGGCGCTGGCCGCCGGCGACGCCTGGACGTCGCTCCGCGAGGTCGGCACGGACCTGTCCGCCCGCGACGCCGGGCTGGCGACCGCCGCGGTCGCGCTCTACGAGTGGCACGTCCGGCACCCGCGCTGCCCCCGGTGCGGGGAGGCGACGCTGCCGGTGCAGAGCGGCTGGGTCCGGCGCTGCCCCGCGGACGGCTCCGACCACTACCCGCGCACCGACCCGGCCGTGATCATGGCGGTCGTCGACGAGGCCGACCGGCTGCTGCTCGCGAACAGCTCCGCCTGGCCCGAGCACCGGTTCTCCACGCTCGCCGGCTTCGTCGAGCCCGGGGAGTCCGTGGAGCACGCCATCCGCCGCGAGGTCCGGGAGGAGTCCTCGGTCGTCGTCGGCGACGTCGAGTACCGGGGCAGCCAGCCGTGGCCGTTCCCGGCGTCGCTCATGCTGGGCTTCCGGGCGCGGGCGCTGTCCACGGAGATCCAGGTGGACGGCGACGAGCTGCGGGCGGCCCGCTGGTTCGACCGGGACGCGCTGCGCGCCGAGGTGTCCGCCGGCACCGTCGTGCTGCCGCCCGGCACGTCGATCGCCCGGGCGCTGATCGAGGACTGGTTCGGCGGCCCGCTGCCGACCGGCCCGCAGGGCGACGGCTGGACCCGGGCCACGACCCCGGAGCGCGCGACCCCCGAGCCGGCGCCCGCGCCCGCGCCGGCCGCGCCGCGCCCGTCCGAGCCGGCGGCGTCGACGCCCGCGAAGCCCACTCCCGGCGCCCGGGCCGGCACCGCGGCGCCCGCGCCCGCCGCGGACCCCGCGCCGACCCGCCGGTCCGGCCGTCGCGCCGCCGCTGGCCCGGTGGACGCCCCGCGCGAGGAGCCCGGCCCGCCGGGGACCCGCTGACGCACGACCGCCCCCGGCAGCGCTGCCGGGGGCGGTCGGTGGGGCGGTGCGGCGGGGTCAGGCCCCGAGGCGCTCGCGGACCTGCACCAGGGACGGGTTCGTGGCGGCGGAGCCGTCCGGGAACAGCACGGTCGGCACGGTCTGGTTGCCGCCGTTGACCTGCTCGACGAACGCGGCGGCGTCGGGGGTCTGCTCGATGTCGACCTCGGTGTAGGCGATGCCCGCGGAGTCGAGCTGCGTCTTCAGCCGGCGGCAGTAGCCGCACCAGGTGGTCGAGTACATCGTCACGGTGCCCTCGGCGGGCAGGTCCTGCGTGGTGGTCATCGTCTGCCTTCGTGGTCGTCTCGCGGTTCGCGTGCACCCGGGTGAACGCCGGGCGGCGGCAGGATCATCCCGCCCCGGCACGCGCCGGTGCGGGATCGGTCACAGTCCGGACGCCGGGCGTGGGGACGGCGGCCGGGGTGTCGGCGGGAGGTGCGAGGATCGTCGGCGATGCCTGCCGACGACCTGCTCGACGCCCTCGACCCCGACCAGCGCGAGGTGGCCCGCGCGCTGACCGGGCCGGTGTGCGTGCTGGCCGGCGCGGGCACCGGGAAGACCCGGGCGATCACCCACCGGATCGCCTACGGCGTCCGCACCGGTGCGTACGCGCCGACCAGCGTGCTCGCCGTGACCTTCACCGCCCGGGCCGCGGGGGAGATGCGCACCCGGCTGCGCGACCTCGGGG
>JAPSIJ010000160.1 GCA_031178805.1 Cellulomonas sp.
ACCTACGGCGCGCGGCAGCCGCGCGGGGCCGGTTCCGCCTCAGCCGCGGGCGACCGTCTCCAGCACGCGGGCCAGCGCGGCCCGGTCCGGGACGCCGAGCTTGCGGAGCACGTTGGACACGTGGTTCTCCACGGTCCGCACGCTGAGGTGCAGCCGCTCGGCGATCTGCCGGTTGGTGAGCCCGGACGTGGCCAGGGCCGCGACCTCGCGCTCGCGGACGGACAGCGCCTCCTGCGGGGTCTCGGGCGCGGGGGGCCGGGAGCGCGGGTCGAGCGCGCACACGACGTCGCTGGCGGCGTGCTCGGGGTCGAGCGACGCCGCGGCCCGGCGCACCAGGCCGGTGAGGTCGGGCGGGGCGTCGACGAGGGCGGCGACCACCGCGTCCTGGTCCCCGGCCGCGAGCGCCTCGTGCAGGCGCAGCAGCGGCGCCAGCAGGGGCGCCCGGCACGCGTCGAACGCCTCCCGCACGGTCCGCAGCCGCTCGGGGTCGTAGGGCTCCGGCCGCAGCAGCCAGCAGGTCAGCGCGGCGAGCCGCAGCCCGTGCGCGGCGTACCGGGCGCCCGCGTCCCACAGGTCCTCGGCGTCGTCCGGGCGCCCCTCCGCCTCCGCGAGCGCGGCCCGGGCGACCGGCCCGAGCGCCCGCAGCGCGGGCAGCGCCGTGCTGGGGGTGTCGTCCAGCTCGTCGAGCAGCTGCCGGCCGACGTCCGCGGCGTCCAGCCGCGCGAGCACGGCCGCCCCGACGCTCAGCGTCCGCCGGTAGAACCAGGCGTCGAGCGGGCCGCCGGGGCCGATCCGCAGCGACGTCCCGAGGACCCGCCACGCGCCACCGGGGTCGTCCCCGAGCAGCAGCGCCTCGCCCAGGACGCAGGCGTGCACCCGGATACCGAGCAGGTCGAGCTCGTCCAGCGCGCGCTCCAGCCGGTGGCGGGCCGCGGCGGCGGCGGCGTCCAGCCGGCCGAGCTGGATCAGCGCCTCGGCCCGCAGGCCGTCCAGGTGGTGCTCCGCCTCGGTCGGGGCTCCCGGGGCGTCGTCGGCGTCGCAGGCCGCGAGCGCCAGGTCGGGTCGGCCGTCCTCCAGCAGGCGCGCGGCCCGGGAGACCCGCTCCCACTGCCGCACCGCGGCGGGCAGCACGTCGCCGGCCGGGCCGTCCCGGTCCCCGGCGAGGCGGGTGGCGAGCAGCCGCTCCAACCCGGGGTGCCCGTCCGCCGCCGTGCGCGCCTGCTGCTCGAGCTCGGCCGCGCCGGCGCCGCACCAGCTGGCCCAGCGCAGCCCGTACAGCCGGTAGACGGCGAGGGCGTCCTCGGGCTCGTCCGCGGCGACCTCGGTGCCGGCGAGGACGACCGCCACCTGCTCCGGCGCCCGCCGCAGCAGCAGCACCGCGAGGTAGGCGTTGGCGCGGGCGACCGTCGGGGCGGCCTGCCACGCGGTCCGGCGCACCGCCTCCTCCTCCGCGAGGTGCTCCTGCACGAGGGCGGCGACGTCCGCCGACCACTGCCAGTAGGCGGCGCCGGCGTCCTCGGTCAGCGGCCGCGGGGCGGCCAGGTCGACCTCCCGGTGGGCGCCGAGCTCGGTCGTCAGCCTGCGGGCCAGCGCAGCCCGCCGGTCCGGGGTCAGCCGCGCGCGCAGCGCGGTCGCGAACGCGGGCGGTGCCACCGTGACCGTCGCCGCCGCGCCGGCCCCGTGCCGCCGCAGCCGCCCGGCGGCCACCAGCGCCTGCACCACGGGCTCGCCCAGCACGTCCGCCGCCGCGTCGGCGGGGACCGTCCCGGCCGCCGCGAGCAGCTCGAGCGCCGCCACCTGCTCGGGCGGCAGCCGGGTCGCGAGCGCGTGCGCGACCGCGTCCACCGGCACGTCGTCCAGCGCGCCGACCTTGCGCCACCGGCCGTCCACCTGGGCGATCGCGCCGGTGAACCGCCCGGCGTCCAGCAGCGCCAGCGCCACGCGCGGGTTCCCGCCGGACCGGGCCGCGATCGAGGAGGTCAGCGCCACGTCGGCCGGCGCGTGCAGCACCTCCGCCAGCAGCCGGGCCACGCCGGTGAAGCTCAGCGGCGGCAGCCGCTCCTCGGCGGGGGCGCGCTCGGCCACCAGCGCGGAGATCACCGGGTCGGGGTGGCCGGTGAGGTCCTGGCCGGTGGTCGCCACCAGCGTCGCCGACGTCTGCCGCAGCGCCGCGAGCACCACCTCGGCGCTCGGCCCGTCCAGTGCGTCCAGGTCGTCCACGAGCAGGACCGCGCGGCGGCCGCGCAGCTCGCCGGCCAGCCACGCCGTGAGCGGGCCCGGGGTCGCGGGCACCCGGTCCGCCAGCACCGACGGGTGGCCGCGGAGCGCGGACAGCGGCGCGGACCCCGCGGCGGACAGCAGCACGCTCGGCACGCCTCGGCGGGAGGCGTCCGCCAGGACCATCCGCAGCACGCGGGACCGGCCCGAGCCGTCCTCGCCGCGGACCACGACGTCGCGGCCCAGCGCGAGCCACCGGCGCACGGCCGTCACCACGGTCGCGCGCTCGTCGCCCCCCGGGCCGGACAGCCCGTCGTCCTCCGCCCCCACCGCGTCAGCATAGGCAGCGGGGTGGGCGGGGCGCCCGCCCGGGTGGAACGGCAGTCCGCGGCCCGCGCGGGCGCCGGAAAGCCGACTGCAAAACTCCGATCCTAATTCTCCGGTCGCCGGAAGTCCATCATCCTGGGAGACTCGTTCCAGAGGGGAATGTCCCCGTCGGAATGGAGAGCTCTCATGGTTTCTGCAGCAGGCGCCCGTCAGGGCGACACCGCCCACGACACGCGGCGTGCGAAGACGACCGGCCTGGCCGTGACCGCGGCCGGCATCGTCGTGTTCAACATCTCGCCGCTGATGAACTGGGTCAAGTTCGAGGACGGGTCGAACCCGCGCACCGGGTACGAGACCGATTCCCTGGTCCCCTTCATCGCCTATCTGGGCATCGGCCTGCTCGTGGCCCTCGTCTACGCCGCCCGGCTCGCCCGGCGCGGTCAGCACCGCGGGCTGACGCTCGTCTCGATGGCGGTCGGCATCGCGGCGGCCATCCAGTGCCTCGCCTTCGCCCTGAACCCCATGGGCGGCCTCGAGCGCGGCGACGCGCTCGCCGCCGACATGGGCGTGTGGGTCGGCGTCGTCGGCGCGGCTCTCTGGGCCGTCGGCTCGGGCCTGCTGGCCAAGGAGATCGAGGGCGACGACCACGTCGACACCCGGGACCGCGGGACCACGGCCACCCGCTGACACCGGCGTCCCGGGCGCACGACAGCGCCGCGGTACGCCCCCGGGGACGCGGACGAGCTGCCCCGACACGACGACACCCCCGCCGGGTTCCCGGCGGGGGTGTCGTCATCAGGTGGGCCGGCCTGGACCGGGCCACCACACGCGGTAGCGGTGGGATTTGAACCCACGGTGGACTTTCACCCACACACGCTTTCGAGGCGTGCTCCTTAGGCCGCTCGGACACGCTACCTCGGTCGGAGAGCGTACCGGATCCCGGGCGGAACTCCCGCATCGGCGGACGTACCGTGGTCCCGTGACGTCCCTGCGCCTGCCGATCCCCGCCCACGACGCGGTCCGCCCGCACCCCGGCACCGTGGCGGACGCGGTGGCCCTGCTCCGCGGCAGCACCCTGACCGTGCTCACGGGCGCGGGCCTGTCCACGGACTCCGGCATCCCGGACTACCGCAGCCCGGAGGCGCCGCCGCGGAACCCGATGACGTACCAGCAGTTCGTGGGCGACCCGGCGTTCCGCCGGCACTACTGGGCCCGCAACCACGTGGGCTGGCAGTACGTGCACCGGACGTACCCGAACGCGGGCCACCGGGCCCTGGCGTCGATGGAGGCGCACGGCGTCGTCGCGGGGATCATCACGCAGAACGTCGACCTGCTGCACGAGCAGGCGGGCTCCCGCCGGGTGATCGACCTGCACGGCCGGTACGACCGGGTGGTGTGCCTGCGCTGCCGCCGGGTGGTGAGCCGGACGGAGCTCGCCGAGCGGCTGACCGCCCTGAACCCGGGCTTCGTGGAGTCGGTGGGGGCGGTCGGGGACGTGGAGATCGCCCCGGACGCGGACGCGGTGATCGAGCAGACGTCGCACTTCGTGGTGGCGGACTGCTGGCTGCCGGACCCCGACGGCGGCGACGGGCCGTGCGGCGGGATGCTGAAGCCGGACATCGTGTACTTCGGGGAGACGGTGCCCGCGCCGCGGGTCGCGGAGGCGTACGCGCTGGTGGACGAGGCGGACGCGCTGCTGGTCGCGGGGTCGTCGCTGACGGTGCAGTCCGGGCTGCGGTTCGTGCGGCACGCCGCGGGCGCCGGGAAGCCGGTGGTGATCCTCAACCGGGGGGCGACGCGCGGCGACCCGCTGGCGACGCTCACGCTCGACGCCGGGACGTCGGAGACCCTCACGGAGCTCGCCGCGCGGCTCTGAGGCGTCGGCCCGCCGGGTGGCCGGTGGACGTCGGGGCCACCGGCCGGGGAGCGGTCGATATCCTGCGCGACGTGCCACTGAGCCACGACCGCCCGCTGCAGGGCGCCCCCGGAACCGCCGTCCGCCGGCCCCCGGGGGCCGGGGCGACGGCGCTGCTGGCGGTGCTGGCCCTGTCCGTGGCGCAGGTGGCGACCGCCGCCGTGCTGCCCGCCACCACCCGGGCGCTCGGGCTCGCGGACTGGCAGGCCGGCGCGATCACGTCCGCGACCGCCGCGGCCGTGGTGCTGACGAGCGCGGCGTGGGGCCGGCTGGCCGACCGCCGGGGACCGCGGGGCGTCGTGCTGGCCGGCGGCGCCGCCGGCCTGGCCGGCGCGCTCGGGGTCGCCGCCGTGCTCGCGGCGGGATCCGACGCGCCGGCGGGTGCCGCCTGGGCCGCGCTGCTGCTCGCGCGCGGCGTGGTGTTCGGGCTGGCCGTGGCGGCGGTCGGCCCGGCGGTGCAGGCGTACCTGCTCGCGGGCGCCGGCGACCGGGAGCGCGTCGCGTGGATCGCCCGGGGCGGGGCGGCACGGAGCCTGGGCACGATGCTGGGCGCGGGCCTCGCGGCGGCGCTCGCCACCGCCGGGCACGCGCTGCCCGTCCTGGCGGCGGCCGTGGTGCTGGGGGCCGCGCTGCTCGCGTTCGCCCTCGTCGCCCGCCGGGCCGTGGCCGCCGGCACGCCGGACCCGGACGCGACCGCGTCCTCCGCGGGGCCCGGCTCCGTCCCTGCGCCGCCGCAGCCCGCCGACCGCACCGCCGCGCCGCGGACCCGCACCGCCCGCGTGCCCGGCGTGCGCGCCGCCGCGGCCACGTCCGCGGCGGTGTTCCTGGCGCTCGCGCTCGTGCAGAGCACCGTCGGGTTCCTCGTGCAGGACCGCTACGGGCTGGTCGAGGGCCGGGCCACCGCGCTGACCGGGTCGCTGCTGCTGGTGGCCGGGCTGGGGTCGGTGCTGAGCCAGGGCGTGCTCGTCCCGCGGCTGGGCTGGGCGCCGCGGCGCCTGGTGCGCGCGGGCGGGGCGGTCGTGGTCGCGGCGGTCGCGGTGTACGTCCTGCCGATCCCCGCGGGGGCGCTGGCCGCGGTCGCGCTGGTCTTCGGCGCCGGCGTGGGGCTGGCCGCCGCCGGCTGCACCTCGGCCGCCGCGGCGGCCGCGGGCCCGGACGCCCAGGGCGACGTGGCGGGGCTGGTGAACGCGGTCAACGCGCTGACGTTCGTGGTCGGGCCCGCGCTCGGCACCGCGGCCTACGGCGTGCACCCGGCGCTGCCGGCGGCCGGTGCGCTGGTGGCCGGCCTCCTGGCGCTCGCGGGCCGGGTGGGCGCCCGGTGACGGGCCCCGGCACCCGGCACGGCGTCCCCCGGGTCCCGTCCTGGCACGTGCCGCGCGCCGCGCTCGCGGGCCGGGTCGACCCCGACGCCTCGCTGGTCGTGGTGCACGGCCCGGCGGGCGCCGGCAAGTCCCTGCTGCTGGCGTGGTGGGCCCGCACGCGGGTCCCGGCGGACCG
>JAPSIJ010000161.1 GCA_031178805.1 Cellulomonas sp.
GGCGCCGCCGGGGCGTCCTCCTGCCCGTCCCGGTGCGCCCCCGGGCGGCCGTCCGGCGCGGGTCCGGCGCCCGGCTCCGGCCGCGGCTCCGTCACGACCGCCCCGCGGGCCGGAGCCGCGCGGCGAGCTGCACGGCGCGCACCGCGGCCGCCGCCTTGTCGCGCGACTCCTGGTACTCGGTGGCGGGCACGGAGTCCGCGACGATGCCGGCCCCGGCCTGGACGCTCGCGCGGCCGTCGCGGATCAGCGCCGTGCGGATGGCGATGGCCATGTCCATGTCGCCGTCGAGGTCGAAGTAGCCGACCGTGCCGCCGTAGATGCCGCGCCGGGCGGGCTCGACCTCGTCGATCAGCGCGATCGCCCGCGGCTTGGGCGCCCCGGAGAGCGTCCCGGCCGGGAACGTCGCCGTGAGCGCCGCGAGGGCGGTGGCCCCGGCGCGCAGCCGGCCGACGACCGTCGAGCAGATGTGCATGATGTGGCTGAACCGCCGCACCGCCATGAACTCCACGACCTCGACCGTCGCGGGCTCGCAGACCTTGACCAGGTCGTTCCGCGCCAGGTCGACGAGCATCAGGTGCTCGGCGCGCTCCTTGGGGTCGGCGATCAGCTCGTCGTGCAGCGCGCGGTCCTGCTCGGGCGTGGCGCCGCGGGGCCGCGAGCCGGCGATCGGGAACGTGGTGACGTGCCCGTCGCTGACCTTGACCAGCGTCTCGGGGCTGGAGCCGACCACGGCGAAGTCGTGGCCGTCGGCGTCCTGCAGCTGCAGGTAGTACATGTACGGGCTCGGGTTGATGGTCCGCAGCACCCGGTAGACGTCGAGCGGGTCGGCCGGGCAGTCGAGGTCGAGCCGCTGCGACAGCACGACCTGGAACACCTCGCCGTCGCGGATCGCGTCCTTGCCGAACGCCACCGCCTGCTCGTACTCCTGCGGCGTGGACCGGAACTCGAGCTCCGGCACCGCGCCGTCCGGGTCCAGGCCGGCGACCGCGGGGCCCGCGGGCCGCAGCAGGGCGTCCTGCATGGCGTCGAGCCGCGCCACGGCGTCGGCGTGCGCCTCGTCGACGCGCTCGTCGGTGCCGTCGAAGTTGATGGCGTTGGCCACCAGCCACACGGAGCCGTCGCGGTGGTCGGTGATCGCGAGGTCGCTGGCCAGGCAGAGCGTCATCTCGGGGACGTCCAGCTCCTCCGGCGCCTTCGCGGGCAGCGTCGGCTCCCAGTACCGGACGATGTCCCAGCCCAGGGCGCCGACCAGGCCGCCGGTGAGCGGCGGCAAGCCGGGCACGGCGGGGGTGCGCAAGACCTCCAGGGTCTCGCCGAGCACGGCGAGCGGGTCGCCCTCGGTGGGCACGCCGGCCGGGACGTCCCCGGTCCACAGCGCCTGCCCGTCGCGGACGGTGAGGGTGGCGCGGGACCGCACGCCGACGAACGACCACCGGGACCAGCTGCCGTCCTGCTCGGCGGACTCCAGGACGAAGGTGCCGGGCCGCCCGGCGGCGAGCGTCCGGTACAGCCCGACCGGGGTGGTGTCGTCGGCGAGCAGCCGCCGCACGACGGGGATCACCCGCCGGCTCCCGGCCAGCTCGCGGAACTCGGGCAGCGCGGGCCAGGTGGTGCCCCAGGGCACCTCGACGGCGGTCACGGGCGCTCCCCCACGACGGCGTCCAGCGTGCCGCCGGCCTCGAAGCAGGTGCGGGTGCCGGTGTGGCAGGCGGCGCCGACCTGGTCCACCCGGACCAGCAGCGCGTCGCCGTCGCAGTCGAGCTGCACGGACTTCACGTACTGCGAATGGCCCGAGGTGTCGCCCTTGCGCCAGTACTCCTGCCGGGACCGGCTCCAGAACGTCACCCGGCCGGACGTCAGCGTGCGGTGCAGCGCCTCGTCGTCCATCCAGCCGAGCATGAGGACCTCACCGGTGTCGTGCTGCTGCACGACGGCCGCGACCAGGCCGGCGTCGTCGTGGCGCAGGCGCGCGGCGACGGCGGGGTCGAGGGTGGCGGTGGGGCCGGGGATCTGCTGCTCGCTCACCCGCCGATCCTCCCACGACCGCGCGGGGCGCCCACGCCCCGCCCGGCGTGCGGGCGCGGGCCCGGTCAGCGCGTCTGGGAGACCCAGGCGCCGTGCATCGCGGCGTACACGCCGCCCGCGGTCACGAGCTCGTCGTGCGGCCCGAACTCGACCACGCGGCCGGCGTCGACGACCACGACCAGGTCGGCCGCCTCGGCGGTGGACAGCCGGTGCGCGATGGTGATGGTGCTGCGCCCGGTGGTGAGCGAGTCCAGCGCGCGGGCGATCCGCACCTCGGTGGCGGGGTCGACCGCCGAGGTGGCCTCGTCCAGCACGAGCAGGTCGGCGTCGGCCAGGTAGGCGCGGATGAGGGCGACGAGCTGCCGCTCCCCCGCCGACAGCGCCTCCCCGCGCTGGCCGACCGGCGTGTGCAGCCCGGAGGGCAGCTCGGCGAGCCAGTCGGTGAGGCCGAGCTCCGCGACGGCGGCCCGCAGCCGGGGCTCGGCCTCGGCGACGGTCGGCGAGGCGGCGCCGTCCGCGCCGGGACCCCGCAGGCCGTAGACCAGGTTCTCGGCCAGGGTCGCGTCGAACAGGAAGCCCTCCTGCGGCACCATGACCACGCGCCGGCGCAGGTCCGCGGTGCGCACCGTCCGCAGGTCGGTGCCGTCCAGCAGCACCGCGCCCCGGGTGGGGTCCATCAGCCGGGTGACCAGCTTGGCGATCGTCGTCTTGCCGGACCCGGTGGCGCCGACCACGGCGACCGAGCGGCCGGCGGGCAGCGTGAGGTCGACCTGGTGCAGCACCGGCGGGCCGCCGGGGTAGGCGAACTCGACGCCCCGCAGCTCGACGGCGGCGGGGCCGTGCGGCGACGGCACCCCGCGCGGGCCGGGGTCGGCCACCTGCACGGGCGTGTCGATGATGCCGAGCACCCGGCGCCAGCCGGCGACGGCGTTCTGCAGCTCGTTGAGCACCTCGGTGGCCTGCTGCACCGGGCCGGTGAACAGCTGGACCAGGAACAGGAACGCGAGCAGGCGGCCGACGGACAGGTCCCCGGCGACGCCCAGGGCGCTGCCGGCCACGACCACGGCCGCGAGCACCAGGTTGGCCACCAGCACGCCGGAGGAGAACACGACGGCGACGGTGTTCTGCGCGCGCACCATCGCGTCCCGCGTCGCCGCGATCCGGGCGTCGACGGTGCGCTGCACCCGGCGCTGCACGCCGTAGGCCCGGATGGTCTCGGCGCCGACGACGGCCTCGGACACCGCGCCGAGCATCGCGCCGACCCGCTCCCGGACCCGGGTGTAGGCGACGTTCACCCGGCGCTGCAGCGGCCGCAGCCCGATCACCAGCGGCCCGAAGCACAGCCACACCAGGATCGTCAGCTGCCAGGAGTAGACGGCCATCAGCACGGTGGCGACCGCGACCTGCAGCGTCGAGACGAGCAGCATGATGCCGCCCCACTGCACGAACAGGGAGATCGTGTCGACGTCCGAGGTCACCCGGGACACCAGCGAGCCGCGCCGCTCGGTGTTCTGGGTCAGCACGGACAGGTCGTGCACGTGCCGGAACGCCCGCACCCGCAGCTCGGCCAGCCCGGCCTCGCTGGCCCGGAACAGCCGGACGTTCACCAGCGCGGAGCACACGCCGCCCGCGACCAGGGCGAGCGCCGCCGCGACGACCAGCGTCACGACCCGCTGCACGTCCGGGCCGCCGTCCGCGAGGATGCCGGTGTCCATCACCTGCTGCACCGCGACCGGCACCACCACCTTGCCCGCCGCGGCCAGGACGGCGAGCAGGAACGTCACCCACAGCCCCTGCAGCAGCTGCGGCGACACCTGCACGCCCCGGCGCAGGGTGCCGAGCACCCCGAGCTGCTCGGTGCCGCCGAGACGGCCGGCGCCGGAGCCGGTCCTGGGGTCCTGCGCGCTCATCGGGCGGCCTCCGCGTCCACGTCCTCGTCCGCCGCGCGCTGCTCCGCGTCCAGGGCCTCCGCCCGGGCCGTCGCGCGCCGCGCGGACTCCACCTCGTACGCCGTCGCGAGCGCCCGGTAACCGGGGTCGCGCGCCAGCAGCTCCGCGTGCGAGCCCTGGTCGACCACGCGCCCGCCCTCGACGTGCACCACCTCGTCGGCGAGCAGCACGGACGACATCCGGTAGGCGACCAGCAGCACGGTCGGCCCGCCGGCCGCGCCGCCGGCGTGCTCGCGCAGGCCCGTGAGGATGCCCTGCTCCACGCGCGGGTCGACGGCCGACGTGGCGTCGTCCAGCACCAGCAGCCGCGGCCGCCGCACCAGCGCGCGGGCGATGGCCAGGCGCTGCCGCTGCCCGCCGGACAGGTTGGAGCCGCGCTCCCCCAGCGGCGCGTCCAGCCCGCCGGGCAGGTCGCGCACCACGCCGTCGACCCGCGCGAGCCGGAGCGCCGCCCACACCTCGTCGTCGGAGGGCGCGTCCGGGTCGTCGGGGTCGCGCAGCGTGACGTTCCCGCGCACGGTGTCCTCGAACACGAAGGTCTGCTGCCCGACCAGCACCACCTGGGAGGTCAGGTCGTCCGGCACCAGGTCGCGGACGTCCGTGCCGTCCACCGCCACGGTGCCGCTGGTGGGATCGGTCAGCCGGGCCACCAGGGAGACCAGGGTGGTCTTGCCGGCGCCGGTCGGGCCGACCACGGCCACCACGCGCCCCGGCGCGACGTCCAGGTCCACGTCGCGGAGCAGGTCGATCTCGCCCTCCGGCCCCGGCACGCGGACGCCGACGCCGGCCATCCGCAGGGCGGCGCCCTCCGGCCGGCGGACCAGCCGCGTCGTGCCCGGCACGAGCTCGCCCTCGGCGTCGACGACGCGGGCGACCCGCTCGTGCCCGACCAGGGCGCGCGGCAGCTCGCCGAGCACCCAGCCGAACGCCCGCACCGGCACGGCCATCAGCGTCAGCAGGTAGGCGGCCGAGACGATGTCGCCGGTGCCCACCGCCCCCGCGCGCACCCGGGTCACGCCGACCAGCAGCACCAGCAGGGTGCCCAGGCTCGGCAGCATGTCGATCACCGGGTCGAAGTACGCCCGCACGACACCCACGCGCACGTTGGCCTCGCGCAGCTGCGCGGTGCGCTCGGCGAACCGGCGCTCCTCGCGGTCCTCGGTGCCGAGCGACTTCACCAGCAGCGCGGCCTCGAAGCTCTCGTGCGCGATGTCGGCGACCTCCGCGCGCAGCTGCTGCGCGCGGGTGGCGGCCGGCGACATCCGCCGCTGGAACACCAGGTTGGCCACCACGGCCGCCGGCAGCACCACCAGCGCGGCCAGCGCGAGCCAGACGTCGGTCGTCAGCAGGGCCACCGCGGCCACGCCGATCATCACCACGACGCCCAGCGCGAACGGCAGCGGGTTGAACACGCCCGTCGCGGCCTCGACGTCCGCGGAGGCGTTGGACAGCAGCTGCCCGGTGGGGTGCCGGCGGTGCCACGTCATCGGCAGCCGCAGGTACTGCCGCGTCACGCTCCGGCGGTGCATCGCCTGCTGGTCCGCCACGCCCATGCCGGCGAACACCCGGCGGCCGGCGACGGCCGCGGCCAGCGACACGGCGACGAGCGCGAGCACCCCGCCGGCGAGCCAGATCCGGCCGCGGGCGTCCGCGTCCCCGCCGATCGCCGGGACGACGACCGTGTCGGTCGCCCAGCCGAGCACCCGGCTGACGGCGACCGTGAGCGCGCCGAACGCGGCGGAGGTGCCGATGGCCAGCACGTACGTGCGCGGCTGGGACGCGATGCCGCGGCCCATCAGCAGGAGGGACCGCCGCAGCACCGATCCGGTGAGCATCGCCGGTCGGGGCGTGGTGGAGCGCGCGGGCACGGCTCGGCCTTTCAGAACAGGGGTGGGAGGCGTCGTCGATCCTCTCACGCACCGCCGACGCCC
>JAPSIJ010000162.1 GCA_031178805.1 Cellulomonas sp.
CGCGGCGGCGACCCGCGCGGAGCGGCTGCTGCGCTCCCCGGTCGCCCGGCGCGGGCTCGACCTCGTGCACCGGTTCGGGCCGTTCGCCGTGACGTTCGCGTACCTGACCGTCGGCGTGCAGACCGCCGTGTTCGTCGCCTCCGGGGTGGTCCGGATGCCGTACCCGCGGTTCGTGCTCGCGTCGGTCCCCGGCAGCATCGCCTGGGCCGTCATCTGGGGCACCGTCGGCCTGGGCGCCGTCTGGGCCGCCGTGCGGCTGGCGTCCACGTCGCCGTGGGCGCTCGCCGCGGTGCTGGTGCTGCTGGCCGGGCTGGTCACGTGGCTCGTCCTGCGCGCCCGCGCCCGCCGGACGCCGCACCCCGCCCGCACGGACGAGCTCGTCTGACCCTGCGCGCGCGCCTGCCCGCTCGCCCCGGGCGGCGTGCGGGCGCGGGCGTCAGGCGGTGACGGGCTTGTCGACCGCGCCGCCGTAGCGGCGGTCGCGGCGGGCGTAGGTCTCGACCGCGCGCCACAGGTGCCGGCGGTCCACGTCCGGCCACGGCTCGTCGAGGAACACCATCTCCGCGTACGCGGCCTGCCAGATCATGAAGTTGGACGTGCGCTGCTCCCCCGACGAGCGCAGGAACAGGTCCACGTCGGGGAGGTCCGGCTCGTCGAGGTAGCGCTGCACGGTCTTCTCGGTGACCTTGTCGGCCTTGAGCCGGCCGGCCGCGACGTCCTGGGCGATGGCCTTGGCCGCGTCGGCGATCTCCGCGCGCCCGCCGTAGTTCACGCACATGGTCAGGGTGCAGGTGCTGTTGCCGGCGGTCAGCCGCTCGGCCTCCTCCAGCTCGCTGATCACCGAGCGCCACAGCCGCGGACGCCGGCCGGCCCACCGGACCCGGACGCCCCAGGAGTTCATCACGTCCCGGCGCCGGCGCAGGACGTCGCGGTTGAACCCCATGAGGAACCGCACCTCCTCCGGCGACCGCGACCAGTTCTCCGTCGAGAACGCGTACGCCGAGATGTGCGTGACGCCGATCTCGATGGCCCCGGCCACCACGTCCAGGAGGGACGCCTCCCCCGCGGCGTGCCCGGCGGTCCGCGGCAGGCCGCGGGCGTTGGCCCAGCGGCCGTTGCCGTCCATCACGATGGCCACGTGCTTCGGCACGAGCTCCTTCGGCAGCACGGGCGGGCGGGCCCCGCTCGGGTGCGGGGGCGGCGGAACCGGCATCAGATCCTCTCGACCATCGGCAGCGAGCGCAGCGTGCGCTCCAGGTGGAACTGCGAGTACGCGGACACCAGCCCGTTGCCCTCCTTGCGGTGCCGCTCCGCGGACGCGTCCGCGACGGCCCAGTCCCCGACCAGCAGGGCGGACAGCAGGTCCAGCGTCTCCGGGGCGGGGGCGGTGGCACCCGGCGGCCGGCAGGACAGGCACACCGACCCGCCCTGCGCGACGGCGAACGAGTGGTGCGGGCCGGGGCGGCCGCAGCGGGCGCAGTCGGTGAACGAGGGCGCCCAGCCAGCGATGGCCAGCGCGCGCAGCAGGTAGGAGTCGAGCACCAGCCCCGGCGCGTGCTCGCGGGAGGCCAGCGCGCGGACGGCCCCGACCAGCAGCCAGTACTGCTGCAGGGCGGGCTCGCGCTCGGCCTCGACCAGCCGCTCGGCGGTCTCCAGCATCACGGTGCCGGCGGTGTAGAGGGCGTAGTCCTCGCAGACCGGGCGGCCGTAGGCGCCGAGCGTCTCCACCTGGGTGACGATGTCGAGGTTCCGGCCGGTGTTCAGCTGCAGGTCGATGTGCATGAACGGCTCGAGCCGGGAGCCGAACCGCGAGGTCGTGCGCCGGACGCCCTTGCCGACCGCGCGCACCTTGCCGTGGGTGCGGGTCAGCAGGGTGACGATCCGGTCCGCCTCCCCCAGCTTGTGGGTGCGCAGCACGATCGCCTCGTCGCGGTAGAGGCTCACCGGACCATTCTCCCCCGCCGCGCCGCCGATGTGCGCGCAGGCGGGGCCGTGTTCGCCCTCCGCGTGCGGCGTCCCCCCGCTTCGCACACACCCCGCCGTCATCGGTCCCCCCGCGAGGTCGTCCTCTCCCGGCGAGGTCGTCATCTGGGACGGACGACGTCGCCGGAAGACGACGACCTCGGAGCGCGGTTGCGGGTACGGCGACGCCCGGCCCCGGCCGCGCGCCGGGTGGGCGCGGTGGTCGGGGCCGGGCGCAGGGCCGGCAGGGGTGGCGCCGGCCCCGTCGGGGGCCGTGCGCCGGTGTCAGGCGACGGCGAACTCGCGCTCCGCGCGGTTCACGGCCGAGATGATCGCCTTGAGCGAGGCCGTGGTGATCGACGAGTCGATCCCGACGCCCCACAGGGTGCGGTCGCCGACGGCACACTCGACGTAGGCGGCGGCCGCGGCGTCGCCGCCGGCGGACAGGGCGTGCTCGGCGTAGTCGAGCACCTGGACGCGGACGCCCACCTGGCCGATCGCCTCGACGAACGCCGCGATCGGGCCGTTGCCGGCGGCCTCGACGGTGCGCTCCACGCCGCCGTCGACCAGGTCGACGGCCAGGGTGTCGAGCCCGGTCTCGGCGGACGTGGTGCGGGTGCCGCGCAGGGCGAACCGGCCCCACGGCGCGAGGTCCGAACCGGCCTCGACGGGCAGGTACTCGTCCGTGAAGATGCTCCACAGCGCGTCGGCGGTGACCTCGGTGCCGTGCGCGTCGGTGTACCGCTGCACGACCTGGGAGAACTCGATCTGCAGGCGGCGCGGCAGGTCCAGGTCGCGCTCGGACTTCATCAGGTAGCTGATGCCGCCCTTCCCGGACTGCGAGTTGACCCGGATGATCGCCTCGTAGGAGCGGCCCAGGTCCTTCGGGTCGATCGGCAGGTACGGGACGGCCCACTCGATGTGGTCGACGTCCGTGCCCTCGGCCTCCGCGCGGGCGGCCATGGCGTCCAGGCCCTTCTTGATCGCGTCCTGGTGCGAGCCGGAGAACGCGGTGAAGACGAGGTCGCCGCCGTAGGGGTGCCGCTCGGGGACGGCCATCTGGTTGCAGTGCTCGACGGTGCGCCGGACGTGGTCGATGTCGCTGAAGTCGATCTGCGGGTCGACGCCCTGGCTGAACAGGTTCATGCCGAGCGTCACCAGGCAGACGTTGCCGGTGCGCTCGCCGTTGCCGAACAGGCAGCCCTCGATGCGGTCCGCGCCGGCCAGGTAGCCCAGCTCGGCGGCGGCGACGGCGGTGCCGCGGTCGTTGTGCGGGTGCAGGGACAGCACGACGTGCTCGCGGTGCCGCAGGTTCCGGCCCATCCACTCGATCGAGTCGGCGTAGACGTTCGGGGTGGCCATCTCGACCGTCGCGGGCAGGTTGATGATCACCGGCTTCTCGGCCGACGGCTCGAAGACGTCCAGCACGGCGTTGCAGATCCGTGCGGCGAACTCGAGCTCGGTGCCGGTGTACGACTCCGGGCTGTACTCGTAGAAGACCTCGGTCTCCGGGACCGTCTCCTCGTACTTCTTGCACAGCCGCGCGCCCTGCACGGCGATGTCCACGATGCCGTCCTCGTCGGAGCGGAACACGACCTCGCGCTGCAGCACGGACGTCGAGTTGTACAGGTGCACGATGGCCTGCTTGGCGCCGGCGATCGCCTCGTACGTCCGCTCGATCAGGTGCTCGCGGGACTGAGTCAGCACCTGGATGACGACGTCGTCGGGGATGCGGCCCTCCTCGATCAGCATCCGGACGAAGTCGAAGTCGGTCTGCGAGGCGGACGGGAAGCCGACCTCGATCTCCTTGTAGCCCATCTGCACCAGCAGCTCGAACATGGCGAGCTTGCGGGCGGCGTTCATCGGCTCGATCAGCGCCTGGTTGCCGTCCCGCAGGTCGACGGCGCACCAGCGTGGGGCCTGGGTGATCCGCTTCGTGGGCCAGGTGCGGTCCGGCAGCTCGACGCGGATCTGGTCGGCGAAGGGCCGGTACTTGTGCACCGGCATGCCGGAGGGCTGCTGGGCGGTGCGGTCGTGGTAGCTCATCGGGGCGTTTCCTTCGGTCGCTGAGGGGTGTCAGCCGGCACACCGAACACCGCGACGAGGATCCGGCCTAGAGGGCCTCGTCGCGGCGGCGAAGGAGGAGGTTCCAGCGCACGAGCACGTCAGCACTGTACCCCCCGCCCTCCGGCGGACCGCAACCGCTCAGCATGCGGACGTCAGCCGAGCAGCACCACCTCGTCGCGGGTGCGCAGCACCAGGTGGCCGCCGACGGCGCTCACCGCCCGGACGCCGTCCTCCAGCGGCAGCACCCACTCCAGGTGCCCGTCCGCGAGCCGCCGGGCCTCCATCGTCGGCGCGCCGCCGCTCGCCCGGCCCGGGCCGAGGACGAGCCGGCCGTCGGTGACCGGCGCCCACCACATCAGCACCCGGGACGGCGACTCCCAGCCCACGGTGCCGGTCCGGGCGTCCACCACCTGGTAGCCGTCGACCCCCAGCAGCACGAGCCGGCCCGCCGCCTGCATCCGCGCGGCGCGGTAGGTGTCGAGCCGCCACAGCTCCCGGCCGCCGGGCACCGAGCGGCCGACGAGCGTCCCGCCCTCGTCCAGCACGAGCACGTCGTCGGGGTCGCCGTCGGTGGCGGCGAGCACCGGGAACAGCGCCCGCGCGGAGAACAGCGGCCGGCCGCGCCGGTCGTGCACCGTCGCCCCGGCGCCGCTGGACCAGGTGGCGAACACGTCGCCGGCGAGCGCGCCGACCGCGAACTCCGTGGGCTCCGCGCTGCTGATCTCGGTGCCGTCCGCGGCGGCGAGCACGGTGGCGGACCAGCCCTGCACGAGCACGAAGTCCGGGTTCACCCGCAGCTGCGACCCGGTGACGATGCCCTCCCGGAGCCGCAGCGGCGTCTCGCCGCGGTACCACCAGCGCCGCGCGCCGTCCGCCCCGGCGTACCGCCCGACACGCGCGTGCCCGTCGGTGCCGACGGCGATCACGACGAGGTCGTCCCCGAGCCGCTCGGCCGCCGTGAGCCGCCCGGTCAGCGACCACGTGCCGCGGTCCTCCCCGGTCGCCGCGTCCAGCGCGACCACGCGGGCGGACCGCTCGTCCGGCGCGGGGTGCGGCACGGTGTGCTGCGGCGTCGGCTCGGTGGGCACCCGCGGGGGCTCGACGACGCACAGCACCACGTCGCCGACGTCGGCCCCGCCGTGCGGGCAGCCCGTGAGCGGCCGCGTGCCGGACACCGCGCCGAGGTCGCGGTGCCACACCTGCGCCCCGGTGACCTCGTCGTAGGCGGTGACGCGGAACCGCCGGTCGCGCACCGAGGAGACGACGAGCACGCCGCCGGCCGCGAGCACGTCGTCGGTCCGGGCGGCCGGGGCGCGCCAGCGGGCCCACGGCGGCTCGTCGACCCGGGCGACCATCCCCGCGGGGACGGCCGCGGGCGCGTCACCGCCCCCGGCACGGGCGACGACCTCGGCGACGACGAGGGACAGCAGGACGACGAGGACGACGGGCAGCCAGCGCCGGGACCGGTGCGGGGGGCCGTCCGGGCGGCGCGCACGCGACGCGGACGCGCGCGGGACCTCAGCGACGTCCACCAGCTCGACGTCCTGCATCGTCGCACCAGACCGAGCCCGGCCCATGCGCCACTCTAGGACCGCAGGCCCACCAGCAGCGAGAGATCGCCGAACGTGATCAGGGAGCCGTCCGAGAGCCGCACCCGGCGGTCCGGCAGGCACACGATCCGCTGCCCGTCCGCCAGGGTGACCAGCGTGCCGTTGGTCGAGCCGCGGTCCACGACCCAGGGGCCGTGCTCGTCCACGCCGACCATCAGGTGCGTCTTGGACACCGACCGGCCGGGGTCGGCCACGGGCACCGGGCGCACGCCGGGCAGCGGGTCCGGGTTGCGCCCGACGAGCAGCGG
>JAPSIJ010000163.1 GCA_031178805.1 Cellulomonas sp.
CAGAAGATCCCGGACTGGCTGCCCGACGAGGACGCCCTGATGATGACCGACGCGCTCGGCACCGGGTACTTCGGCGCGCAGCTCGCGGACATCCACGAGGGCGACACGGTCGCGGTGCTCGGCGCCGGTCCGGTCGGGCTGTACGCGGCGCGCTCGGCGTGGCTGATGGGCGCCGGCCGCGTCGTGGTCATCGACCAGCTGGACTACCGGCTGGAGAAGGCCAAGGACTTCGCCTACGCCGAGACCCGGAACTACACCGAGTACGACGACATCGTGGTCGAGATGAAGAAGGCCACCGACGGCCTGGGCTTCGACCGGGTGATCGAGGCGGTCGGCGCGGAGGCGGACGGCAACCTGATCCAGCACGTCACCGCCGCCAAGCTGAAGCTGCAGGGCGGGTCACCGATCGCGCTGAACTGGGCGATCGACGGCGTGCGCAAGGGCGGCACCGTCTCGGTGATGGGCGCCTACGGCCCGATCTTCTCCGCCGTGAAGTTCGGCGACGCGATGAACAAGGGCCTGACGCTGCGGATGAACCAGGCGCCGGTGAGCCGGCAGTGGCCGCGGCTGCTCGAGCACATCCGCAACGGCTACCTCACGCCGTCGGACATCGTCACGCACCGCATCCCGCTGGAGCACATCGCCGAGGGCTACCACATGATGTCGTCGAAGCTCGACGGGATCATCAAGCCCGTCATCATCACGGACCAGGACTGAGGGGAGCACGACCATGCCGTACCGCGCCGAGAAGCCGCCGCTCCCCGAGACCCCGGAGCAGCTGCGCGCCCGCATCCCCGGCTGGGGCGCCGACCTCGACCCCGCCGACCGCCCGTCGTACCCGCGCGAGCGCACCGACCTCCCGACCGGCGCCCACTGGGACTTCCCGGACCGCCAGGAGGAGACCTACCCGCGCGAGCGGTCGATCGAGCACACCGAGCTGCCGGCGGTGTTCGGCACGGCCCAGCCGCTGCACGGCGCCGCCGGCGCGATCCGCCGGTACGCGTACGAGCGGTTCAGCGAGGGCCGTGCGGCGCACTGGCTGCTGCTGATCGCGGCGGACCGGGTGGACTCGACGACCGCGCACCTGCGCTCCTTCGCCACGCTGCGGCCGGACAACCCGATCACCGAGACCGGGATCCTGTCCGAGCCGCGCCGGCACCCGATCGCGTCCCGCAGGGGCCGGGTCGACGTCCGGCACCAGGTGCTGGACCCGCTGATCGTCGCGGGCCCGTGGATCGCCGGGGGCGTGGCCGCGGTCGTCGCGGTCCGCCGCCTGACGCGCCGCTGACGCGCCCGCGCCGCCCGACCCGCCCGCCTCGCCCGAGCACGCTCCTCGCCGAGACTGCAGGGTCCGTCTGCGCCGGGACCGCCCGCGCCGGACAGATCCTGCCGTCTCGGCGCCGGGGTCCGGGCGGGGGCGCGGCGTAGCGTGGGCGCGTGACGAACACCGAGGCGCTCGAGCAGGTGTGCGGTCCCGTCGCGGCCGACGGGGTGCAGCTCCTCGAGCCGCGCGACGTGCCGCTCGGCGGGGTGCGCGCGATGACGGTCCGCCGGACGCTGCCGCAGCGCGCCCGGTCGTTCATCGGCGCGTGGTGCTTCCTCGACCACTACGGGCCCGACGACGTGTCGGCCACCGGCGGGATGCGCGTCCCGCCGCACCCGCACACCGGGCTGCAGACGGTGTCCTGGCTGTTCTCCGGGGAGATCGAGCACCGGGACAGCCTCGGCACGCACTGCCTGGTGCGGCCGGGCGAGCTGAACCTGATGACCGCCGGGCACGGGATCAGCCACTCCGAGGACTCCACCGGCGCGACCACCGTGCTGCACGGGGTGCAGCTGTGGACGGTGCTGCCGGAGCGGGACCGCGGCACGGCGCCGGCGTTCGACCACTACGTCCCGCCGGTGACGACGGTCGACGGCGGCGAGGTGCGGGTGTTCCTCGGGTCGCTGGCCGGGTCCACGTCCCCGGTGGGGACGTTCTCCCCGCTGGTCGGCGCCGAGGTCCGGCTCCGCCCCGGCGCCGAGGTCGCGCTCGCGGTCGACCCGGCGTTCGAGCACGGCGTGCTGGTCGACGCCGGTGCGGTCGAGGTCGACGGGACGCCGGCCCCGGTGCACCACCTGCTGTACCGCGCGCCGGGCGCGACGACGCTGACCCTGCGGGCGTCCGGCGACGCCGAGGTGCGGCTGCTGCTGATCGGCGGCCTGCCGCTCGGCGAGCAGATCGTCATGTGGTGGAACTTCGTCGGCCGGGACCACGAGGAGGTGCTCGCGGCGCGCACGCAGTGGCAGGCGGAGGTCGCCGGCGGGCCCGCCACCCGGTTCGGCCGGGTGGCCGGCCACCCGCACCCGCCGCTGCCCGCGCCGGTGATCCCGGGGCAGCGGCTCCGCCCCCGCGGCTGACCGCGCCCCCGATCCCTCGCTGCGTAGGTGGACCGGCGGGGCGCACCGACCGCACCCCTCCGCCCGCACCCCAGCACGCGGCGCAGCTGAGTAGGTGGTGCACTGGCACCTGAGTACCAGCCGTCGCCATGCAGCGTTGAGTGTCACGCACACGGACGAAGGGGGACCGGCATGGAGATCGAGGGCTTCGGGGTGGCCGTCACCGCGGTGCAGCGGTGGCTGCCGCTCGGGCGCGACGTGCTCGTGCGCGGCGACCGCGGCGCGGGCAAGTCGACCGTGCTGGAGGCGCTGCTCGCCGACGCCTCGCGGCGCGGCCTGACCGGCCTGCTGCTGCGCGCGAGCGGGCCGGACCCGCTCGCCGCGCTGATCGACCACGCGTCCGCGCCGCCGCGCACCCGCGACGAGTCGGCGCTGACCAGCTGGCTGACCGACGAGCTCACCGGCCGGCGCAGCCTGCTGCTGCTGGACGACCTGGACCGGATGGACGCGCGCAGCCTCGCGGTCGTCCGCCGGGTGCTCGCGCGCACCGGTGCCGTCCTGGTGGCGTCGGCGACCGGGGACCCGCTGCGGGACCCGTCCGGCGCGGTGGCCGACCTGCTGGTCGAGCGCGCGCCGGCGGAGGTCCAGGTGCCGCCGTTCGGCTTCCGCGCGGTCTCCGTGCTGCTGGCCTCCGTGCTCGGCGCGCCCGCGGACGCCGGCCTGATCTCCGCGGTCACCGCGCAGACCGGCGGCAACCCGCGGGCGGTCGTGGCGCTCGCGGACGCCGCCCGCGCCGCCGGGGTGCTGCGCCGGGTGGACGGGCTGTGGGTCGAGGACGGCACGCTGGGCGAGATCCCGGTCGACCCGGTGGCCTACGTGTTCCTCGCCGGGCTGCGCGCCGAGCTCGTGGCGGCGCTGGAGCTGCTGGCCGGCACCGGCCCGGTGCCGGCGGACGTCGCCGCCCGGCTGGTGGACTGCGCCGTGCTCACCGAGCTCGCCGAGGCGGGCCGGGTGGTCAGCCACGAGGTGTCCGGGACGGGGGAGACGCTCGGCGTCGCCCCGCCGGTGCTGGCGCGGGCGCTGCGGGAGCGGGTGGGCCCGTACCGGCGCCGGCAGCTCGCCGAGCGGGCCGGCGCCGAGGGCGGCCGGGCGTTCGAGCCGCGGGAGCCGTCGCAGGACGGGCTGACCGAGGTGCTGCTGAAGGACTCGGCGGGCGAGGGCGACGACTACTGGCGGTGGACCGCCGACCTCGCGGGCATGCTGCACGAGCGGGCCGCCGCGGAGGAGAACGCCCGGCGCGCGGAGTGGCTGGCGACGCCGACGCTGGCCACGGCGAACGCCTACCTCGCCGTGCTGATGCGCCGCCCGGCGGAGGACCTGCTGCGCGCGGTGTTCGCCGCCACCCGGCCGACCGCGCGGGACACGCCGGAGGACCGGCTGGTGTTCGCGTTCTACCGGTCGCGCTGGGCGGCGTGGACCGGCGCGAGCAGCACCGACGTGGACGCGGAGCTCGACTCCGGCGGCCCCGAGCTGCGGCCGTTCGTGCGGCTGCGGGACCTCAAGCGGCGGCTGCTGACCGAGCTCGCCGCCGGCCGCGACCCGGACGAGGTGGCCGCCGAGCCGGAGGAGGACGTGCCGGTGGCGGTGTTCCGGGGCTGGCCGGCGGTCGTCCGCGCGGCCGCCCTGCTGGAGGCCGGCCACCCCGCGCAGGCGGTGACGGTGTGCACGGCGACGGACGTCGCGGCCGCCGAGCCGGAGGTGCGGCACTACCTCGCGGCGGTGCACGGCGAGGCCCTGCTGATGACCGGCCGCACGGCCGAGGCGGAGCGCTGGGCCCGCCGGATGCTCGACACGGCCTACGACGAGGTCGACGCCCTCGGCATCCGGGTGCACGCCTGCGTGCTGGCGCACGTGCTGCTGCTCACCGGGCAGCCCACGGCCGCCTGGCGGGTGGTGAGCACGGCGATGCGGCTCGGCCCGCCGGGGCCGGTCGAGACCACGTTCCACCGCCGGGCGCTGACGATCGGCGCGCTGCTGCAGGCGCGCGCCGGGAACGTGACGCTGGCCCAGGTGCTCGTCCGCGAGCTGGACAAGACGCCGCACTCCTACCACCCGCTGCTCCGGTCGCTGCGGGTTATCGCGCACCTCGCCACGTCGGCGGCGGCGGGCGACACCGAGACGCCCGGGCAGGCCGCGTGGCAGGCCGGGCAGCGGTACGCCGAGGCCGGCCTGCTGCAGCCGGCGCTGATCGCCTGGATCGCCGGCCCCGCCAGCCTCACGCCCGCCCGGGCGCGGGTGGTCCGGGACGTCCTGGCGCGGACGGCGGTCCCGCAGCTCGCGCCGTACGCCGAGGTGCTGCTCGGCCTGGCCGACGACGACCGCGAGGCGGTCGCGGCCGCGCTGCCCGGGACGCTGCCGTCCGTGACGCCGACGCTGGTGGCGCTCGGCCGCGACCTGGTGGGTGCGGACGCCGTCGTGGCCGGGACCACGGGGCCGCCGGCGCGGCGGGCGTTCCTGCGGATCGAGCCGCTGTCCTCCCGGGAGCGGGAGGTCGCCACGCTGGCGCGCGAGGGGCTGAGCAACCGGCAGATCGCCGAGCGGCTGCAGCTCAGCGTCCGCACGGTGGAGAACCACATGAGCCGCGCGCTGCGGAAGCTCGGGTTCGCCAACCGCGGGGACCTGCTCGGCTGGCGCGAGGGCTGACGCACCACTCAGTACTGATGGGCCCTCGGCCACCCACCGACCACGCAGGTCCGTCCCCCGCACCCCTCAGATCCGGGCACCGGGGCCGGTGCCTGGCACCCACCGGAGCCCGCCCCGCCACCCAGGGTGGCGGGACCGGCGCGGGGCGGGCCTAGACATGTCCCGTCGGTGGGGCCCGGAGCGGCTGACGGGCTCCACCGACGCCCACCCGTGCTGCCGGGGCGGACCGCCGCGGGTGATCTCGGTCACCGGGCGCGAACCGCGACCAGGGGAAACGCCGCAGCCCTGTGACCAGGCTGTGTGAGCGTTCACCCGGGCGCACGCCAGGTTGTTGACCGCTGCACGACCGAGGGCCATAGTTCTTCTCCGACGGTGCGCATCGCCTGCCCCCTGCGCGGTGCGCACCGTCGTCTACGTCCGCCGGACCCGCGCCGGCCGGCACCCGACCGGCCCAGCGACCGGCGCCCGACCGGCCCGGCGACCCGGCCCGCCCCCGTCGAGCACCCGCTCCGGGCCGCGGATCCGCGTCATCACCCCCCACGGCGGCGCGTCACGACGCCTCCCGGGGGTCGCGGCGGTTAGCGTTCTGCGGGTGAAGGTTCCCGCGCGCCGCCCCGCCACCGGGCAGCCGGCCGCGTCCGCCGAGGCGGTCGCGGCCGCCCCGACGACACCCCCGACCCCCGCCACCGGCACGGAGGGCCCCCGCCCGGCCCGTGCCGGGAGCACCCCGCACGACGGCGAGACCCCTGTGCCCGACGACGC